>JBAYTT010000130.1:0-11444 GCA_041675485.1 Pelobacteraceae bacterium
ATGGCCCAGGGCGAAGGAGACCTTACCAGGCGCCTGGATGCTTCGGCCGGGGACGAGTTGGCCGACATCAGCCACATGCTCAATCTTTTTATCGAGAAGCTGCACACCATCATTGCCGATGTAGCTTCGACCACATCCCAGGTTGCCTCAGCCGCCACCCAGCTCCAGGCTACTGCCGTACAGATAGCTGCCGGAGCGGAAGAGGTCGCGGCGCAATCCGGCACCATTGCGACAGCCGGTGAAGAGATGTCGGCCACCTCGGGCGATATTGCCCGGAACTGCCAGTATGCCGCCGAAGGCGCAAAACTGGCCAGTGAAGCAGCGGTTTCCGGGGCAAAGGTAGTGGACGAAACCATTGCCGTCATGAACAACATCTCCGATCGGGTCAAAAACACCGCCAGGACGGTGGAGAGTCTGGGCAGCCGTTCCGATCAGATCGGTGAGATTGTCGGTACCATCGAGGATATCGCCGACCAGACCAACCTGCTGGCCTTGAATGCCGCCATCGAGGCCGCCCGCGCCGGCGAGCAGGGGCGCGGCTTTGCCGTGGTTGCCGATGAGGTGCGTGCCCTGGCCGAGCGGACGACACGGGCGACACGCGAAATAGGCGAGATGATCAAGGCTATCCAGAAAGAGACCGGAGCGGCTGTCATCGCCATGGAAGAAGGTGTCGTTGAGGTTGGCAAGGGGAGCGAGAAAGCGACCGGTTCCGGCAAGGCGCTGGAGAATATCCTGGAACAGATCAATTCAGTCACGGCCCAGATTGATCAGGTAGCCACTGCCGCCGAAGAGCAGACCGCCACCACATCCGAAATCAGCAACAACATGCAGCAGATTACCGAAGTTGTCTCCCGTACGGCGCGCGGCGCACATGAATCAGCCACCGCAGCCACTCAACTTTCGCAAATATCCAACGAACTCAGGCGGATCGTCGGCCAGTTCAAACTGTAATCACTCCTTGACGACCGGGGCCAACAGCCCCGGTCGTTACTCCAACATCCCCACCGTTTCGCCTTCGGGCAACCCCATTTTTCACCCCTACAAATAAAAATATTTACATTTACTTCCCTTGACAATAAAGAAACTGCGGGCACAATTATTTATGCGGACACGCAGCTCTTCCGCATAATCGGGCTGTATTGACCAATAACGAACGGTGGGACATGCACATGACCAGACCTGATCAGATAGTAATCTTTACGCTTGACGAACAGCGCTACGGCATACCTCTCGGAGTGGTGGAGCGGGTCGTCAGAACGGTAGAAATCACCCCTCTGCCGGGGGGGCCCGGATTCATCCATGGCGTAATCAATGTTCAGGGGAAAATTTTACCGGTGCTGGATCTGCGTCGGCGTTTCGGCCTGCCGGAACGCCCGGTCGAGCTCAGCGACCAGTTGATCATAATCCGCTGTGCCGCACGCAGCTTTGCCCTGATGACTGACACGTCCTGCGAGGTCCGGGAATGCACGGAGCAGATGCGGACGGAAGCGGCGGAAATCCTTCCGGACCTGCCATTCCTGGCCGGGGTGATCAAGCTGCCCGACGGCCTGATTTTACTCCAGGATCCTGAGATACTGCTCTCCCCCGGCGAAACAAGAACATTCGACGAACTTACAGAACAGCCATGAAAAGCCTCCTTGCCGATAACGAACTGGAAAATCTCAGCGCATATATCGCCGATCAAATGGGGCTGTTTTTCCCCCCGTCCAAATGGCGAAATCTTGAGCAATCATTCTGCACGGCAGCCAGGGAGCTTGGTTTCAGGGATATACATGAGTGCGTGGCGCGGTTCACATCACCCCCTCCATCCAAAGATCTTATCGAAGCCATGGCCGGTTACCTGACGATTGGCGAAACCTATTTTCTTCGGGAAGTGCGCTGTTTCGAGATTCTCGAACGGGAGATCATTCCGGAAATCATCAGAAAGCACCACGGTGGCGAACGGCATCTGCGCATCTGGAGCGCGGGGTGTGCAACGGGTGAAGAGGCGTACAGCATTGCCATCCTGCTTCACAGGATGCGCGATTCCCTGCGCGGCTGGGAAATTTCGATCCTGGCCACCGATATCAACCCCCATTCCCTGAGCAAAGCAAGGGCGGGGATATACACGGAGTGGTCCTTCCGCACGTCTCCGCCGTGGTTTAAACAGAACTATTTCAGACAAACAGGAAACAAACAATATGAATTGCTCCCCCATATCAAGGAAATGGTGAAGTTCTCAAGCATTAACCTGGTGGACGATAGTTATCCCTCACTCATCACCGATACCAACGCCATTAATGTGATCTTCTGCCGCAACGTGCTCATGTATTTCACGCCGCACCTCGCCGCAAAGGTCGTCGAGCGATTCAAGCGTTGTCTCCTTGATGATGGCTGGCTGTTTGTCAGTCCTTGCGAAACATCAAACCTATTCCTTTCCGTATTCAATCCGGTTTCCTTCCCCGATGCGGTCCTCTATCAAAAGTCAGGCGGCGGTAAAGCGGCGGAACGTGAAAACATTTACAAGGATATATTCACAACACCTGACTTCCCCGTTCCGGTTTCACTTCCGTATCCGAAGTATGACATCGACATCATGCCACCGCCGCCGGCTCCACCAACCCGGACGTCGCTCCTTCCACCTCCCCGGCTGTCACCACTCCCGGAGAGAGCTGACAGGAGACCGGCCTACGAGGAAGCTCTCACTCTGTATGAAAGTGGTGCGTACAGGGAAGCCGCCAAAATGGTTACCATGCATCTTGTGCGGAACAAGAACGATACCCACGCGCTGGCGCTGTTGAGCCGTATATATGCCAATGAGGGAAGACTCTCTGAAGCGCTGAACGCGTCCGATCAGGCACTTGCCGCCGACAAGCTTTCCGCCGGGCTCCATTATCTCCGTGCCGTCATTCTCCAGGAGCAGGGCATGGACGATGAGGCGGCCACATCGCTCAAAAAAGCGCTCTACCTTGATCAGGATCTGGTTCTGGCGCATTACACCCTGGCCAACCTTGAACAGCGCAAGGGAAAGGTACGAGAGTCGCAACGGCATTTCAACAACGCACTTTCCCTGCTCGACAAATATCGTCCCGACGATGTCATTCCGGAATCCGACGGAATGATTGCGGAAAGACTCAAGGAGATCATCAGGGCCACGAACGCAGGAATGTAACAAGGGGGAAGCATATTCAGCGCCGGTACATAACGCCCCCTGTCCCCCTCTTAACTTAAGAGGGGGGACGTGGATTTAAACCTTGACGGCTCATCGTAGCGTCCCTCCCCTTGGTTTAAGGGGAGGACAGGAGGGGTTACGACTCAGTGACGTAGCATACTGAATAGTTATCAGGGAGCCAAAATATGAACGAAACCGACAATGAACGACAACGAATTCTCAAAACTAGGGCGGCTGCCCTGGCGTTGGAACCGGAGAAAAGCGGAGAGGAAGAAGAACGGATCGAGATCGTAGAGTTTCTGCTCGCCGACGAACGGTACGCCATCGAGTCTGCCTATATCGGCGAAGTCTATCCGCTGAAAGATCTCACGCCGCTCCCTTGTACCCCTGCGTTTGTACTGGGGGTCATCAACATGCGGGGCAAGATTCTCTCGGTCATCGACCTGCGGACATTCTTCGACCTGCCGAACAGAGGGTTGTCAGATCTCAACAAGGTCATCGTCCTGCATGACGGTGTCATGGAATTCGGTGTCCTGGCCGATGCCATCATCGCCGCACGCTGGATACCCCGCTCCGATCTGCTGCCGTCGCTCCCCACGCTCACCGAGATACGAGCCGAGTATTTGATGGGTGTGACCGAGGAGCGACTGGTGGTGCTGGATGGCGGGAAAATCCTCTCCGACCGGGGCATCGTGGTGCATGAAGAAAGCAACTAAGTTCATATGATTGCCAATACTTAGTTTTTGGGAGGATTCAAAGATGAGCAACTCTGTCCAGCGGCCTGATTTGACCAACTTTATTCTAATTGGAATACTGCTACCCGCTGTCGGGAGCGTAATTTCGCATCAATATTTGACCGGTTGGGATCTTACCAATATACCGTTCCATTCGGCTATCGAGGCAATGGGAGCATTCGCTGCACTCTCCCTGGCATCGCTCATCCTGATGCTTGAGAAAAACAGGGAAGAATCCCCTCACTATCTATGGGTTGCGTGCGGCTTGATCGCCATGGGTATTCTCGACGGATTTCACGCTTCAGTTCTTCCCGGCGCATCATTTGTCTGGACGCACAGCATTTCAACCCTGATCGGCGGTTTTTTCTTTGCCCTGATTTGCCTCTCGGGAAAAGACGGCAAAACACGCGCGCCGACTACGTTGCCCATGCTAGTAGCCATCGGAGCCATCATTATGGGTGTCTATATGATGGCAAACTCCGATGCGCTGCCCGCAGCAGTGGTTCAGGGCAACTTCACTCCTCCTGTCAAAGCGGTCAATCTCATGGGAGGGGTCTTCTTCCTAGCCGCGGCAGTGCAGTTTGTCATTCGTTATCGAATTACCGGCGGCACTGACGATTTTCTCTTTGGAACCCTCTGCCTCCTAATGGCCTTCTCAGGCTTGACGTTCGATTTTTCACATTTATGGAATGCTGACTGGTGGTTCTGGCACCTTCTCAGAATAGGAGCATTTTTCGTTGCAATCCTGATAGTTTTCCAATGGTTCAACCTGGGGGAAGCACTTAAGAAATTAGTAAAAGAGATGTCTGAGGTGATAAATGTTCTCGCCTCGTCATCCAGCGAGATAATGGCCTCCACCAACCAGGTGGCCAGCGGCGCCACCGAGACCGCGGCGGCGGTGAGCGAGACGACCAGTACTGTGGAGGAGGTCAAACAGACCATACTTGTTGCCGCCCAGAAGGCGAAAAACGTCTTGGAAACCGCGCAGAAAACGGTCCAGGTGGCCCAAGTCGGCAGCCGATCGGTGGAGGAATCCATCGCCGGAATGGGGCGGATCCAGGGGCAGGTGGAAGCCATAGCTGAAAGTATCATACGGCTTTCAGAGCAGAGCCAGACCATCGGCGAAATCATTGCCACAGTCAATGACCTGGCCGAACAGTCGAACCTTCTGGCGGTCAACGCCGCCATCGAAGCGGCCAAGGCAGGTGAACAGGGGAAAGGGTTCGCTGTGGTGGCACAGGAGGTGAAAAGCCTGGCTGAACAGTCCAAGGAGGCCACATCACAGGTACGCACCATCCTGAACGACATCCAGAAGGCAACCAATGCGGCGGTGATGGCCACCGAACAGGGCAACAAAGCGGTAGAGGACGGGGTCCGACAGTCGAAAGAGGCGGGCGAGGCGATCCGGAAAATGGGTGAGAGTATCGACGAATCGGCCCAGGCTGCGGTGCAGATTGCGGCATCGAGCCAGCAGCAATTGACCGGCATGGATCAGGTGGCGCTGGCGATGGAAAACATCCGCCAGGCAAGCGAACAGAACGTCACCGGCATGAGGCAGGTTGAGCTTACCGTGCAGGGACTGCATGACCTGGGGCAGAAGCTGAAAGATCTGGTGGCAAGGTATAAGGTTTAGGAAATTACAACATTTAAATCAACGTAGGTTGGGCAAAGCAGAGCGTGCCCAACAGAGCCGGCAGATATGTTGGGCACGGCATGAACCGCCTTTGCCCAACCTACAGGAAAGCGACGCAGGAAACAGGAAAAGAGAGGTAATTCCACATGCAATGGTTTCTGAATCTATCCACCAAGTCGAAAATCGTCTGCTGTTTCAGCCTGATGTTTACGCTTATCGTAGTCGTCATCGGGACGGCATATCTCGGCATAACAGAAACAACACAGTCACAGCAGGAGATGTTTCACGAAAACTACATGACCTCCCTTGATGTCGTGGAGTTGAGGTCAGCCCAGAACCGGGCACGGGCACAGTTACTGGAAATGATGATGACCAGCGACCGCGCCAAGCAACAAGCACTGGAGCGCGATATCAGGGAGCGTACCGAGGATATTGACAAAAACCTTAAGGAGCTTGCAGTTACTCAAAAAGACGACCCGAAATTCATGGTCGGTTTTCAAGAACTTGTTACCGTTCGGGATGCCTATCGAAAGACACGGGATGAGCAGATTGCCTTGATTCTGGGTGGAAAACTTGAATCAGCCCGCCAGACAGGACTCGGGATACAAGATGAACGCTACAACAAAATTCGCGACATCGCCCTCACACTTGAACTGCAGGAAAGGGAACAGGCCAAGCAACGGATTTTACAGTCCGAGCAGAGGTCCCGCAAAACTCTGGCCATATTCCTTATGGTCGGAATAGCCGCTATCTTCATCAGTATTGCAATGACGCTGGCCATGACCAAGGCCATTGCCAAACCGCTCACGGAGATTGCCTCCATAGCGGAAAAGATAGCAACCGGAGAACTGGATATCACTATGCCGACAGACGACAGGAAGGATGAAGTCGGCATCCTGACCCGGACCTTCCGTCGCATGGTTGTGAACATAAAGGGACATGCCGACACGACCCGGCGCATTGCCGAGGGCGACTTGAGCGGCACGGTCAATCCCCAATCGGAGAGAGATGTCATGGGCAACTCCCTGGCCGCCATGGGGAGCAGCCTGAGAGAAATTACCTCGGAGATCATCGAGGGGGTCAACGTGCTTGCCTCGTCGTCCAGCGAAATCATGGCTTCCACCAACCAGGTGGCCAGCGGCGCCAGCGAGACGTCAGCGGCGGTGAGCGAGACGACCAGCACGGTGGAGGAGGTCAAGCAGACCGCCATGGTATCGAGCCAGAAGGCGCGCAACGTCGCGGATGCCGCCCAAAAAGCGGTCCAGGTGGCCCAGGTAGGGAGGCGGTCCGTCGAGGAGTCTATCTCCGGCATGGGGCGAATACAGGGCCAGGTGGAGGCAATCGCCGAAAGCATCGTACGACTATCCGAACAGAGCCAGACCATCGGAGAAATCATCGCCACGGTCAACGATCTGGCCGAACAGTCCAATCTGCTGGCGGTCAACGCCGCCATCGAAGCGGCCAAGGCGGGTGAACAGGGAAAAGGTTTCGCGGTAGTGGCGCAGGAAGTGAAGAGCCTGGCCGAACAGTCCAAGGAAGCCACGTCCCAGGTTCGGACAATCCTGAACGACATCCAGAAGGCAACCAACGCAGCGGTAATGGCCACCGAGCAGGGGAACAAGGCGGTCGAGGAAGGCGTCAGGCAATCGAAGGAAGCGGGCGAGGCGATCCGCCAGATGAGCGAGAGTATCGACGAATCGGCGCAGGCCGCGGTCCAGATAGCGGCATCCAGCCAGCAGCAGTTGACCGGCATGGATCAGGTGGCGATGGCGATGGAGAATATCCGCCAGGCCAGCGAACAGAACGTCACCGGCATGAGGCAGGTGGAGCTCACGGTGCAGGGGTTGCATGACCTGGGGCAGAAACTGAAGGGGCTGGTGGCGAGGTATAAAGTCTAACTACGAATCGGGGAAGCGGGGAAAAGCGGAATCGGAGAAAGGGAGAAACGGGGAAACGGGGAAGAGATCAGATGGAAAATTTATCTCCGATTCCCCCACTCTCCGATTCTCCGATTCAGGAGGTTTAAAAAGGATGGGAGATAGGATCAACAGCTATAAGGAATTGCGTGTTTATCAAAGTGCTATGGAAGCAGCCATGGAGATTTTTCAGCTTACCAAGGGCTTTCCGCCGGAAGAAAAGTATTCCATGGTCGATCAGATGCGGCGCTCTTCACGATCCGTATGCGCCAATATCGCTGAGGCTTGGCGCAAACGAAGATATAAGGCGGCATTCATTGCCAAATTGAGTGACGCTGAAAGCGAAGCCTGTGAAACCCAGGTTTGGCTTGAGTTCGCAAACAGGTGCAATTACTTGAACACCAACTCTCTGGAGACTTTGGACAAAGCATATGACCAGATAACTGGCCAGCTTGTAAAAATGATCGAGGAATCAGAAAAATGGCTCATAAAATCAAAGTAATAGCTCTTTCTCCGTTTCTCCGTTTCTCCGTTTCAGGATTTTACAGGGGAGAACCAACGTGACAGACAAAGATGCTGAATTCCTGAAGAGGCTCCTTGTGACCTTCAAAGTTGAGGCGGACGAACACCTGAAGGGGATGTGCTCGGGACTTCTCGAACTGGAAAAAGGGGTGTCACCGGAGCGAAAGGCTGAGCTCGTAGAGATCATTTTCCGCGAAGCACACAGCCTGAAGGGAGCAGCCCGCGCCGTCAACCAGGTTGAGATCGAAACGCTCTGCCAGGCGCTGGAGAGTGTTTTCTCCTCCTTGAAGAAGAATGAGCTGCCGACATCCCCCGTGCTCTTCGATCTTCTGCAGGAGGCACTTGACCTTCTCGGCAGGGTTCTTCCCGACGTTGGGGCAGAACGATCACAAGAAGACAAAGCTCTGCAGCGGCAACTCATCAGCCGGCTTGAAGAAGCAGGAAAAAACCGAAAGGGAGAAACGGAGAAACGGGGAAACGGAGAAGAGACGAAAGACAGAATCGGAGAAGCGGGGAAACGGGGAAACGGAGCAAATGAAGAATGTATCGCCGATTCACCGGTTCCCCGGTTCCCCGATTCAGGCTCCCCCCCCGATTCCCCGATTCATGATTTGGTTTCCCCGCTTCCCCCCCTCTCCGATTCTCCGATTCTGAGGAGTTCCGCCATGCCGGACACGGTCAGGGTTTCCACGGCCAGGCTGACATCAGTGCTCCTGCAGTCGGAAGAGATGCTCTCCGCCAAACTGGCATCATCACAGCGTGTTTTGGACATGCGCTCCGCCAGGGCGACCTTCGGTGCCTGGAAAAAAGAGTGGGCCAGAGTCCGGCCGCTGATGCAGGAACTCAAGTCGTCAGGACCACACGGCACGGTTCGCGGAGAAGGGAACGGTGCCGGGGAAAAGCAGCGATCGCTGGCACGACTGCTCGATTTTCTTGATTGGAACAGCGACTTTATCAAGTCACTCGAAGCACGCTTTACCATCGAGGTAAAGTCGGCGGAACGGGACGGCCGTGCACTGGGCGGCATGGTAAACAACCTGCTCGACGACATGAAGAAAGTACTGATGTTTCCCTTTTCCTCACTGCTGGAGATTCTGCCCAAGATTGTGCGGGATCTCTCCCGGGAGAACGGCAAGAAGATCGATCTGACCATCAGCGGGGAGGAAATCGAGATCGACCGGCGTATCCTGGAGGAGATGAAGGACCCGCTGGTACATCTGGTGAGAAACTGCATCGATCACGGCATCGAAAGCCTTGAGGAGCGCAAGGCGAAAGGCAAGCCGCAACGCGGAACCATCAACATTTCGGTATTCCCCAGAGATGACAAGGTGGAGCTGGCTATATACGATGACGGTGGCGGCATCTCCCTGGAAGGGGTCAGGTCCGCCTTGCTGAAGAGCGGCGCGTTGCCGGGAGACAAGGTGGCCGATCTCAGCGATCAGGAGCTTCTGACGTATGTCTTCCAGTCCGGGATCACCACAAGCCCTATTATCACCGAAATTTCCGGCCGTGGGCTGGGCCTGGCCATCGTCCGGGAAAAAGTGGAAAAACTGGGCGGAACGGTCACCGTCGAAACAGCAACCGATTCCGGGACTACCTTCCGCATCGTGCTGCCGCTGACGGTTGCCACGTTTCGCGGTATTCTCGTCCGTCTTGGTGAGCGGCTGTTCGTGCTGCCCGCCATGTATGTCGCCAGGGTACTGAGGGTTAAGCCGGAGGACATCAAGAGCGTTGAAAATCGGGAAACAATCAGCCTGGAGGGAGAACCGGTCTCTCTGACCCGGCTCGCGGCCGTACTGGAGCTTCCCGAATCAAAAACCGGCGCAGAGGCATCTGATCTGCTGCCGATGGTGCTCCTTGCCGCATCCGGCACGCGCATCGCCTTTCAGGTCGATGAGGTTCTGGGTGAACTGGAGGTGCTGCTCAAGGCGCTGGGATGCCAGCTTTCCCGCGTCCGCAACGTGGCTGGGGCCACGGTGCTCGGCAACGGCCATGTTGCACCGATCCTCAATGTAACCGATCTGCTGAAATCGGCGGTCAGGGTTGCCGCGTTCTCCACCCTGCGTGCCCCTGACACTGAAACAGAGAGTGCCGGCCGGTTACGTTCCGTGCTGGTTGTCGAGGATTCAATCACCACCCGCACTCTGCTCAAGAACATTCTGGAGTCTTCCGGTTACGCGGTTGTTACGGCGGTGGACGGCCTTGACGGCTTTACCAGGCTGAAAAGCGGCTCGTTCGACATCGTGGTATCCGACGTTGACATGCCCCGCATGAACGGCTTCGAGCTCACCGCCAAAATCCGCGCCGACAGGGATTATGTCGATTTGCCGGTGGTACTGGTAACCGCGCTCGCCTCGCGGGAAGACCGGGAACGCGGCATAGATGCCGGAGCAAACGCCTACATCGTGAAGAGCAGTTTTGATCAGAGCAACCTGTTGGAAGTGATGAGAAAACTTATTTGACTGGGAGAAAACCTTACCACCCCTAACCCCTCCTACCAAAAGTAGGCGCTTCTAAGCGAAATAGGAGGGGGACTTTACAAACTCCCCTCCTTACTAAAGGAGGGGTTGGGGGTGGTTGGGTCTTCGCTTGATTAACCGGGAGTAAAGGAAACCATCATGATACGCGTTCTCATTGTTGAAGATTCACCGGTCGAGCAGGAATTGCTCACCCATATCCTCTCCGCCGATCCGCGGATATCGGTTGTTGGAGTCGCGAATGACGGCGAGATGGCGCTTGCCGACATGGAGCGGCTGAAGCCGGACGTGATCACCATGGACATCCATATGCCGAAGCTGAATGGCTTCGATACGACACGCCGGATCATGGAGAGTAATCCGCTGCCGATCATCATCGTCAGCGGAAGCTACAACACCAATGACGCGGACAAGTCGTTTCAAGCCATTGAGGCGGGAGCATTGGCCATCGTAAGGAAACCGCCGGGGCCGGAACACCCCGACTACCAACACGATGCCGCCGAGCTGATCAAAACCGTGAAGACTATGAGCGAGATAAAGGTGGTCAAACGCTGGCCACGGTTTCGCAGAGAGACACAGGTTCCGCATCTCCCGGCCGCTGCTGCGGGAATCATCCCTGACAAGATCCGGATTGTGGCTATCGGCGCCTCAACCGGAGGGCCGGCCATCATCCAGGAGATACTTTCCTTATTACCGAAAGATCTGCCCGTGCCGCTTCTGGTCGTACAGCACATGGCGCTGGGCTTCATGGAAAACTTCGTGAAGTGGCTTGGCGCCACCACCGGTTTTCCCTGCCACATTGCCACCAATGGCGAGTACCTTTCTCCCGGACATGCCTATTTTGCCCCGGACGGTCTCCATATGCTGACGGGAAAAGACAATCGCATTGTTCTCTCCAGCGAGGGACCGGAAAACGGGCTGCGCCCTTCAGTGGCTCGGCTTTTCCGATCCGTGGCCGAGGTTTTCGGATCAAACAGCGTGGGCGTATTGCTGACCGGAATGGGGAGGGAC
>JBAYTT010000131.1:0-11371 GCA_041675485.1 Pelobacteraceae bacterium
ACCGGCTGCACGGTGCGCACCACAAAAGGGAGCCCGATAAATGTCATGGCCAGAGTTATGCCGAGAGGCGTGAACGCCACCTTGATGCCAAGCGGCTCCAGGTATTGTCCCACCCAGCCGTTGGGAGAGTAGATCGTCGCCAGGGTGATACCGGCAACAGCCGTCGGCAGGGCAAAGGGGAGATCGACCAGGGCATCCACCAGCCGGCGGCCGGGAAAGCGATACCGGACCAGCACCCACGCAACCAGAACTCCGAAGATCGAGTTAATCACCGCCGCAATAATGGCCGCTCCGAAAGTCACCTTGTAGGATGCGAGCACCCGCGGAGCCGTGACGGTACTGACAAAGTCCCCCCAGCTCAGTCCGGCTGTTCTGAAGACCAGGGCGGACAGAGGGATCAGCACGATCACACTCAGATAGAAAATCGTGAAACCCAAGGTCGGACCGAAGCCCGGCAGCACATTATTTTGACGTTTGAATAGTTTCATGGGTGGTTCCAGTAGCAGGATCTGATGCAGGAGGGATTAAAGCTGACGGGCCAAACGTGGGTCGGGTGATGTCAGTTTCATGCGCTTCCTCTCGCTCGGGATCATGCTGAAACAGTATCGCAGTTGCGGGACAGCATGCACTGCCCCGCACGATGGTTATTATTTAGGTGCGTAGATCTGGTCGAACGTGCCGCCATCGGCAAAATGCGTTTTTTGGGCCTTCTGCCAACCGCCAAATGCCTGGTCAATGGTATACAATTTTTTGATCTTGGCAAGCCTGGTCGGAATCTTGGCATTGATCGGACGATAGTAATGCTTGGCTGCGATCTTCTGACCTTCGTCGCTGTAAAGATACTTCAGGTATTCTTCCGCCACCTTGCGGGTTCCGTGCCTGTCAACGACCTTGTCGATTACGGTAACCGGCGGTTCAGCAAGAATACTTTCCGGCGGAGTTACGACTTCAAATTTGTTCGGCCCCAGCTCTTTGATGGCAAGGAACGCTTCATTCTCCCAGGCCAACAGCACATCGCCAAGGCCGCGTTGCACGAAGGTATTGGTGGAACCGCGGGCGCCTGAATCAAGCACCGGCACATTTTTCAACAGCCTGGTAACAAACTCTTTGGCTTTAGCCTCATTGCCACTTTTTTGGTTAAGGGCAAAGGCCCAGGCGGCAAGGTAGTTCCAGCGGGCGCCACCGGAAGTCTTGGGATTTGGAGTTATAACCGATACACCCGGCTTTACCAGGTCGTCCCAGTTTTTGATCTTCTTCGGGTTACCCTTACGTACCAGGAAGACAATAGTCGAGGTGTATGGCGCGCTGTTGTGGGTTAGCTCTTTCTGCCACCCCGGCTTGATCAGGTTTTTTGCCGCAATAGCGTCAATATCATAGGCAAGCGCCAGGGTTACCACATCAGCCTCCAGCCCGTCGATAACCGCCCGTGCCTGCTTTCCGGACCCGCCATGGGACTGTTTGATGGTGACGTTATCACCGGTTTTTCCCTTCCAGTATGCGGCAAAAGACTTATTGAAATCCGCGTACAGCTCGCGGGTCGGATCGTAGGAGACGTTCAGCAGGGTAATATCCGCGGCAAATGCCGCAACCGACGTGGACAGGGCCAGGGCTGCGATGGCAAGAGTTGTCGTTATTTTTTTTATATTCATCTTTCCTTCTCCTTTTTTATTATCTATAGGCTTAATAGATTATATTGTCAAAAAAAATTATTATGGTACTTACTCTTCTCGCTTTTCCAGCTCAAGGATGTAATGCTCTTCATCAGTCTGTTTCAGAGCGAGCAACTTGTGCCCGTCGGCTTTGAGGCTGCGTGGAACATTTTTAACCGGTTCGCCATCGTCCAGCAGAATCCGGACGGTCGTACCGTTATCAACATCTTCAAGAGCCAGCTTGGCTTTGACAAAATTCGTGGGACAACTGACACCACGCAGATCGATTACCTGCATGAAGACTCTCCTTCCTTTTTTTATTTTCCGATCTGGGTTGCAATAACCTGCGGTGCGATGGTCTCGGCTACCGTACTATCCGGGAACTGCGTACGAAGATGATCCAGCAACGACTGCGGCCCTTCCTTGATGATCGTATCGCCAAGCCTGATGCGCCCAAGCCCTTCGGCTTTGTGTTTGTACCATTCCAGTACGGCAGCAATAAAATCAGCTACCCTTTCTTCCGGCAGAAAGGTAGCGAACAGCGTACCAACCAGTGGATTTCGTCCCCATTTACCACCAATGCGCACCGTATAGCCTTTTTTCCTGGCGCTCCAGGCACCGGTCGGACAAACCTTGACGCAATCGCCGCACCAGATACAGGGATCATCGCTGAACAGCGGCTTGTTATCCTCTCCCATGACAATAGCCGTGGGTACGCAGTTTTTGGCGCACAAACCACAGCTGATGCACGCATCCTTGTCAAGCTCCGGGTAAATTGCGCCCTGGAACCCGATATCGTTCGTAGCCGACTTGGGGCAGTCAAATGGGCAACCGGCAAAGGCAACCTTGAATTTATGGTGACCGGTAGGAGTACCGAACAGCTTTTCATCGACTTCCAGAGCCGACTTTTGGGTATCGACCAGTCCGTTAGGGTTGTATTCGCAGCCACCGCACGCAACCGGCACACGCACCCTCGCGCCGCACGAGGCCACTTTCTGCTGCTTTTCCCCCAACGCCTCGACAACTGCATCGAAATTTTTGTAGTTGATATTGATCAGCTCGATGGATTGACGCACTGACAGATGAACAAACTCGCCACCGAACTTCTCGGCAACTTCGGCAATCTTCTTCAGGCGGGGGACACTCATTCTGCCGCCCGGCACACGCAGGCGCACGGTGAAGAGATCCTTGCCGCGCTCCTTGATAAAACCGCCGGCCTTCAGGTTGTTCAAATCCAGTTTCGTCTGTTTTGCATCGGACATCGACATTGCTCCATAAATGTAAGTGTGATTTGAATAATGCCTAAACAAACAATGTCTGTCAAGAATTATTTTTTATTACCTATAGATTTACTATACTATTACTTCTATCGTCTCCGGCTGAACGTTTCCGGAGTTGATTTTGTAGGACTTTATGTCGGGAACGGCAGGATCGGCGAGCGAGATGATCAGATAAGAAACTTCCGGCGTCAGCGCCAGCTTGATATCCTCATCGGACGGCCTGGCCGGTGTCTCCGGATGGGAATGGTAGATCGCCAGCATGGCAAGCCCCTTGGCACGAAGATCCTTGACCACGGCAAACTGTTCCTTGGGGTCCATCATGAAATGTTCGTTACTGGCATCTGTGTTGGTCATTCGGTAAATGACAGAAACCACATCGCCGGTACCGCCAAGGATTCCACAGACTTCAAGCGGAAAACCTTCTTTGGCATGGGCAATCATGTCATCATGGATGGCAGCCGGGATCTTTAACATACGAACACCTCATAAATGATTTATCATCAAAACTGGAGAAAACCTTTTTCAGCCTCATGATTACTTCAAGATTTCCAAGATTAAAAATCTTGAGTAATCATGAGGTAATCTTGAAGCAATAATGCCGTTATCTGTTTGCCAAATCGCACACCGTCAGCGCATCCAGTTCATCCTTCGCCTCGGTGATAGTCGGGTGGTCACCGCAGACCGGACAGGTTGCCTTGCGCCTGAGTGGCACTTCGCGGAATTTCATGCGCAGAGCGCTATAGGTCAAGAGGCGGTCGGTCAGCAACTCCCCTTTGCCCAGCAGGAATTTGATCGCCTCGGTAGCCTGAATAGTGCCGATAACGCCGGGCAGGACACCGATTACCCCGGCCTGGGAGCAGGTCGGAATGGCGTCTTTTGGAGGAGGTTCGGGGAAAATGCAGCGGTAGCAGGCCGATTCCTTCGGTTTGACGGTAATGGTCTGGCCATCGAACTGCAAAATTCCGCCGTGGGAGTATGGCTTCCCCGCCAGTACGCAGGCGTCGTTGATCAGGAACTTCGCGGCAAAATTATCGGTGCCGTCGATGATAAAGTCATAATCGGCGATAATATGGTTGATATTGGCAGCCGAAACCCACTCCTTGTAGGTGATGACCTTCACGTCCGGGTTGATCGCCTCCATCTTCTCACGGGCCGACTCCACCTTCGGCTTGCCGATATCGGGAGTGAAGTGAATCACCTGCCGCTGGAGGTTGGAAAGATCAACATCGTCGGCATCGGCAATGCCGATGGTGCCGACACCGGCCGCGGCCAGGTAGAGGGCGATCGGTGCGCCGAGGCCGCCTGCGCCGATGATCAGTACCTTGCCGTCAAAAAGCTTCTGCTGCCCTTTGCCCCCCACCTCTTTCAGGATGATGTGGCGTGAGTAGCGCTCGATCTGGGATTCGGTCAACATGTCAGCGTCCCCCACCCATGAAGTAGAGGAATTCGATCACATCTGCATCGTTAACCGGTGTGGTCACATAGGCGGGACGGTCCAGAATTTCGCCGTTCAGTTCCACAGTTACATACAGCCGCTGGGAAACATCCAGCTCTTCCAGCAGAGAATCGATGGTACGGCCAGGATTTTCAGTTATAACAGTTTCTTTTCCGTTAATAGTTATGGTCATGATTATTCTCCGTATCAGATGGCATCAAGTGCCTGTTTAAAATCTTCAATGATGTCACGGCTGTCTTCGATGCCGGTCGAAACGCGGATAAGGTCTTCCGTCACCCCCATCAGCCCCTTTTCTTCGGCGTTGTAGTCGGCACAAATGGTGCTGGCCGGATGAATGACCAGAGTTTTGGCATCACCGATATTGGCCAGATTCTTTGCCAACTTGAGGCCGTTGATCACCTTGAACGCCGAAGCCTTGTCGCCGGTACCGAAAGTTAAAAGTCCACCGTAGCGACCGCCATAGAGCCGTGTCGCCACAGGGTAATGCGGCGAATCCTCCAGGCCGGGATAACTGACCCAGGCGACTTTCGGATGATCGGCCAGGAACCGTGCCAGTGCAATGGCGTTGGCACAGTGACGCTCCATGCGCAGCGCCAGGGTCTGAACCCCCTCCGTCAACAGGTAGGAGTTGAACGGCGCGGCGCAAGCGCCCACATCCTTGTGCACCAGTTTGCGGGCACGGGCGGTGAAGGCAAAGGCCCGGTATTTTTTATGGTACTGCTCGAAGTGCGGGAACCTGGGGCTGTTCCAGTCGAACACCCCCCGGTCGATGATGGCTCCGCCGATGGTCGTGCCGGTGCCGTTGATATATTTGCTGGTGGAATAGACCAGAATATCCGCCTCAAGCTGCACCCCGGTGGCTAGGTACGGTGACGTTACGGTAGAATCGACCAGAAGCGGCAACCCGGCGTCATGGGCGATCCTAGCAAGCGCGGGTACGTCCGGCACATCCACCTTCGGATTGCCGATCGTTTCAACGAACAGCAACCGGGTACGCTCATTGATGGCGCTCCTGAAACCGTCCAGATCAAGCGGATCAACGAAACGAGCGGTGATGCCATAATTGGAAAGGGTATCACGAAACAGCGAAAACGTGCCGCCGAACAGGGACGACGACGACAGGATTTCATCGCCGGCACGCAGGATAGTCAGAACCGCCGTAGTGATGGCCGCCATACCGGATGCCGTGGCTATGGCCGCTCCGCCCCCTTCCAAAAGAGCCAGACGCCGTTCCAGCGCCTCGGTGGTCGGATTGCCGAGCCGGGTGTAGACATGCCCGGCAGCGCGGCCGCGAAAAACATCTTCCAGCGCTTCGGCGCTCCCGTACGCAAAGGAGCTGGATTGGACAATCGGCACCGCGGTCGCCCCGGCAGGCCCGGGTTCCAGGCCGCCATGCACCAGCAGTGAATCAAAACGGAGTGTCTGTGTCATAACGGGATCTCCAACCCAGAAAGTCACCGATCATTTTGGTGTGGTTCAAACCATATCAAAACCCCACAAGTTGTGTCAATTATTATTTTACTTATCTACAGGATAAGTAGATATTTATTTTTACAGCGATGCGTTTTATTTTAAAATGTTTTGTATTAATTGCTCTCAACAACGGAATTATGGCAGTATGCGGCTGGATTGAATTCAGGTTAAAAATCTTCGCAGGCGCAGGAAATCTTTACAAGTGTCACAGACAAGTTCAAAAAACGTTTTCCAAGAAAGAAGAACGGCATGAAGCAACTACCGAAACTCCTGTTTATTATCGCATTCCTCCTCTGCTCAGCCTGTACTGCCAAAAAAGAAAAACCCAAGGCAAAGCCGCCGGTGCCGGTAAAGGTAGCGCAGGTTGCCCAGAAGAACGTGCCGGTTCAGGTCAAGGCCATCGGCAACATCGAGGCGTACACCAGCGTGGCTATCAAGTCGCAGGTGAGTGGCCAGATCGCCCGGCTTCATTTTTCGGAAGGAAGCAACGTGGAGAAGGGAGCCCTGCTGGTCAGCATCGATCCGGAACCGTTCCAGGCAACGCTTAGTCAATACGAGGCTGCCCTGGCCAAGGACCAGGCCCAGGCGAAATATGCCCGGGAACAGGCGGAGCGCTATGCGGGACTCGTCAAGGAGGGGATTGTTACGCGGGACCAGTACGAGGCGCTCCATTCAAATGCCGAATCGTTGGCGGCCAGTGTTGTTGCCGATCGTGCCGCCATCAGGAACGCCAAAATCCAGCTGGGGTATTGTTCCATTCGCTCGCCGATTGCCGGCCGCACCGGTTCCGTTGCCCTGCAACCGGGCAATCTGGTGAAGTCAAACGATCTGGCGATCGTTACGGTCAACCAGCTGACGCCGATCTACGTCACCTTTTCACTTCCCGAAAAACGGCTGGCCGAAATAAAACGGGCCATGGCTGCCGGTCAGTTGAAGATCGAGGCCGTCATCCCCAACGAACCGGGCGCTACCGAAACCGGAACCATCAGTTTTCTGGACAACGCCGTCAATCCGGCCACCGGTACGATCAAACTCAAGGGGACCTTTGCCAACGCATCGCATAAACTCTGGCCCGGCCAGTTCACCGATGTGGTGATCACGCTCGCTTCCCGGCAAAATGCCCTGATAATCCCGACCCATGCCATCCAGACCAGCCAGCAGGGGGAGTTTGTCTATGTGGTGAAGCAGGACAACACGGTGGAGATGCGCCAGATAACATCCGCTGCGACTGCGGGTGAAGAGACGGTCATCGAGAAAGGTCTTGCGGTGGGTGAGACGGTGGTGATCGACGGGCAGTTGCGCTTGACGCCGGGGGCGACCGTTGAATCGAAGGAGAAAAAGCCGGCTGAGAAGCAGCCAGTTGGGGGTACGGCGAAATGAACATAGCGGATCTTTTCATCCGCCGTCCGATCATGACCTCGCTGTTAATGATCGCCATCTTCATTTTCGGGGTGGTCTGCTATCGCCTGCTGCCGGTGAACGACCTGCCGAACGTGGATTTTCCGACCATTCAGGTAAACGCCAACCTCCCCGGCGCCAACCCGGATACCATGGCCGCTGCGGTGGCGACTCCGCTGGAGAACCAGCTCTCCACCATTGCCGGGGTCGATTCCATGACCTCGACCAACGGTGTCGGCACAACGCGCATTACCCTCCAATTTAACCTGGATCGTGATATCGATGCCGCTGCTCAGGATGTACAGGCGGCGATCTCGCTCGCGGTACGCTTTTTACCGAAGAACATGCCGACTCCCCCCTCGTTTCGCAAGGTAAACCCGGCCGATCAGCCGGTGCTCTACCTGGCGCTCAGCTCTCCATCCCAGCCGCTTTCCTCGGTTGACGAATATGCCCAGACCCTGATTGCCCGGCGCATCTCCACAATAAGCGGTGTGGCCCAGGTCAATGTATTCGGTTCGCAGAAATATGCCGTGCGGGCCCAGCTCGATCCCAAGGCGCTCGCCTCCCGGCAGATCGGCATCGACGAAGTGGCGACCGCTATCGACGAGGCTAACGTCAACCTGCCGACCGGTACCCTGGACGGCACCAAACAGTCTTACACCATCGAGGCCAGTGGCCAGCTGTTCAAGGCGGCCGCCTACCGGCAGCTGGTGGTGGCGTACCGGGACGGCTCACCGGTCCGGCTGGAGGAGGTCGGCCGGGTTCTGGACAGTGTTGAAAATACCAAAATTGCCGGGTGGTACAACGGCACGCGCGCCATCGTGCTGGCCGTCTATCGTCAACCCGGAACCAACACCATTGAGATTGTTGACAACGTAAAAAAGCTGCTCCCCACCTTCCGAAGTCAGATGCCCGCCTCGGTTGAGCTAAACGTGCTCTATGACCGTTCGACCCTGATCCGCGAATCGATGCACGATGTCAAGTTCACCCTGATTTTGACGATCTCCCTGGTTATCATGGTGATCTTCATCTTTTTGCGCAACCTCTCCGCCACGATCATCCCGTCGCTGGCGGTGCCGATGTCCATTGTCGGCACCTTTTCCGTCATACACCTGATGGGGTTTTCCCTCAACAATATCACCATGATGGCTCTGACCCTGGCGGTCGGTTTTGTTGTGGATGACGCCATCGTCATGCTGGAGAATATCGTCCGGCACATGGAAAAAGGCGAGAGCGCCATGACGGCTGCGTTCAAGGGCTCAAAGGAGATCGGTTTCACGATCATTTCCATGACCATCTCGCTGGTGGCGGTCTTTATCCCGGTACTGTTCATGGGGGGGATTCTGGGGCGTCTGCTGCATGAATTCGCCATCACCATCAGCGTGGCTATTCTGGTCTCCTGCTTCGTTTCCCTCACCCTGACCCCGATGCTCTGCAGCCGTTTTCTCAAGCCGTCGGCAACGGCCCATCATGGCCACATGTTCATGGTCATGGAGCGCTTCTTCGACGGCATGCTGCATCTGTATGAATGTTCCCTGCAACAGGTGCTGCGGTATCGGCGCACAACCATGGTGGTGACACTGCTGGTGACACTGTTGACGGTCTGGCTCTTCAGGGTGGTTCCGATGGGTTTTCTGCCGATCGAAGACACAGGCCGGATCAACGCCGACACCGAAACGGCTCAGGGAACATCCTTCGCCGATATGAAGCTGCATCAGGAAGCGCTGGCGGCCATTATCGCCAAGGATCCGAATGTTGAAGGTTTCATGTCATCAATCGGAGGGGGACGCGGCAGCAACGCGGGCAGTTTTTTCATGCGCTTGAAACCGCGCAATCAGCGGAAACTGTCGGCGGATGAGGTCATCCAGGAGCTGCGTCCCAAACTGGCCAAAGTCGCGGGAATCCGCGCGTACCTGAAAAACATCCCGTCGATCCAGATCGGCGGTATGAGCTCCAAAAGCCAATACCAGTTTACCCTGCAAGGCCAGGACACGGTGGAATTGTATCGCTCGGCGGGAGATTTCGAGACCAGGCTGCGAGAAATCCCGGAGCTTCAGGATGTGACCAGCGACCTGCAGATCAGCAATCCGCAGGTGCATGTGGAGATTAACCGAGACAAGGTTGCGGCGCTCGGGCTTACGGTGCTCCAGGTAGAGGACGCCCTCGCCTATGCCTATGGTTCGCGCCAGGTCTCCTCAATCTTTGCCCCGACCAACCAGTATCAGGTCATCCTCGAACTCGATCCGCTCTACCAGGGGGACCCGGCAGCACTGGGCATGCTCTACATCCACGCCAAAAGCGGTCAACTGATCCCGCTTGAAACCATCGCGACCATCTCCAAAACCATCGGGCCGCTGGCGGTCAATCATCTGGGGCAGCTTCCGGCGGTCACGATTTCGTTCAACATCCGCCCCGGCATTGCCCTGGGTGATGCCATGAAGCTGGTTGACAAACTGGCCGACGATATGCTCCCGCAGACCGTCAGCACCAGTTTCCAGGGAACCGCCCAGGCGTTCAAGGCGTCGTTCAGCGGGTTATGGATGCTGCTGGCCATGGCTATCTTTGTCATCTACATCGTGCTCGGCGTGCTCTATGAGAGCTATATCCACCCGATTACCATTCTTTCCGGCCTTCCGGCCGCCGGATTCGGGGCGCTGATTACGCTGATGATCTTCAAATGCGATCTGAACATTTACGGCTTCGTCGGCATCATCATGCTGCTCGGCATCGTGAAAAAGAACGCCATCATGATGATCGACTTTGCCCTGGAAGCGGAGCGCGAGGGGGGCAAGAGCCCGATTGACGCCATTTATGAGGGTGCGATCGTCCGCTTCAGACCGATCATGATGACCACCATGGCGGCCCTGATGGGCACCCTGCCGATTGCCCTGGGACTGGGCGCGGGCGGGGAATCACGGCAGCCGCTGGGGCTTGCGGTAGTTGGTGGCTTGCTGACGTCGCAGCTGTTGACACTGTATATTACGCCGGTGGTTTACTATTATATGGATCGGCTGCTACATAAGGTGAGGCCGCGGAAGGCGGTTGTGAAGGGAGAATTATGAATTACAATGAGGGTAAAGAGTAAAACCGCCTGGTCAGTGAGTAAACAATGAGGGGTGGCACAACCAGCCAATCTACAACTTAGCCACTTCACCTTTGCGCTGGATCATCGCGTGGTAGTATTCCTGCTTGCGCCACAGGCCCTGGGTAGCACGGTCCAGCACATCCTGTAACTCCTTGAGAGAGTCATGTGAATGGCTGGCGGCTATCCTGTTAATAACCTTTCGGGAGGATGTCGGATTCATATACCACGGCATTTTCTTCTCCTCACTTTTCTGTTGCTTCAATCATCTCTTTCTCGACTTTCCTTTTCTGCCACTTTATATTTTGCATAAGATGTACCAACTAATCTCACAATTGTTTCGAAGGAAAAGTATGCTGCCTTCTCCATAATTGCAGTTCTAAGAGAATCAAGCACCATCTATAACCGACTGATGTTTAAGTGTTATTTGGTTTTCTTTGGGTAGTGAGTGTTAAATTTCCGGACTTTTAGCTAGACACGGTGGCGCATTTTGAGTGAAGAAAAATTCCCCACATTTACAGAACCGTCATAAATGGTGGATTTATTGGACATGGATGTTATGGTCGTATTTGGTAGCAGCTATGCGCTAATGACTGAAACCGGTTAGCTGATAACGCCGGACAACAGCAGCGGCTTTGCCGATGTCAGGGCATCGCGCATCATTTTGAGAAGAAGCGGCAACTTCAACGGTTTTGAAATATAGTGGACGGTCTGCCCGGTATTCTGGATTTGCTCAATAAAGTCGGCAGCGTATCCGCTCATGAAGACGACCGGGATTCCGGGACAGAGTTCATTGATTTCCTGGATCATCTCAATGCCGTTTTTCCGGGGCATGATCACGTCGGAGAGGACCAGGTGGATCGGCTCGGTAGAGTTCCGGAACTGGTCGAGCCCCTCAACGCCGTCCTGTGCAACCAGAACCCGGTACCCGTATTTTTCAAGTAGCTTCTTCACTATTTGCTGCAAACCCGGATCATCTTCCACGAGCAGTATGGTTTCATCCCCTTGCATCAATATCGGCAACTGTTTTTCC
>JBAYTT010000132.1:0-11359 GCA_041675485.1 Pelobacteraceae bacterium
AACCTCGGGGTGGTAGAGGTATACTCTGCTCAGCGGGAAGAGTTGGTCCGGGCTTCAAATCCGGCAGTTCCCATGGGGGAATTCACGAATCCGTCTTCGGACGATATCAAGCGTGGTTTGGCCGGAGAAGAGCTTACCAGGGTAAACCAGGCCGGAAAAGCTGATTTGATCCGGGGGATCGTGCCGATCCGATCAACATGGAACGAGTCGGATATTGTCGGCGTTGTGGTCGTCAATTATTACGTGCCGTACTCTCTTGTGAATAAAATGAAAGAGATTACCACGTCGTACCATGAATTTCGCCAGCTCAAAATCCTGAAAAACCCGATCCGGATCGGGTATATAATTACCCTGTTTTTAATTGCCATGGTGATTGTGTTTTTTGCCTACTGGATGGGCGTCTATCTGGCAAACAGCATGACAAGGCCCCTTCAGGAACTGGTTGATGCAACCCATGCCGTTGCGGGTGGCGATCTTGATGTTCGAATAGAATCGTATTCGGTGGATGAAATAGGCTTGCTTGTTCAGTCTTTCAACCTCATGACCGATGATTTACGGACGAAACAGAACGCTCTCAACGTTTCCAATGCGGAGCTTCTGCGCAGTAACCGCGAAATCGAGCGTCGTCAGCAATATATGGAGATCGTGTTGCGCAACATTGCGGCAGGGGTAATTTCGATCGACAGCGAAGGGGTACTGCGTACGATCAATACCTCCGCCGAGCGTTTGCTAAGCCTCTCTGCCATGGACGTTCTGGGAAAGAATTTCAGGGAGGTTGTTGAAGAAAAGAATATCGGCATTGTTAATGATCTGATGATCGAACTTCAAAAATCACGCCATGGAACGACCAGCCGTCAGTTAACGTTGGATATTCGGGGAAATCGATTGTCTTTGCAGTTGCATTTGACACTGTTACGCGCCGCAAACGGTGAGGTACTGGGTATGGTTGCCGTGCTGGATGATTTGACGCAGATGATGCGGGCTCAGCGAATGGCCGCATGGCGTGAGGTTGCTCGCCGGATTGCCCATGAAATCAAGAACCCGTTGACTCCGATTCAGCTTTCTGCCCAACGCCTCAGGAAGCGGTATCTTTCACGCTTTAGTGATGATGAGACTGTCTTTGACGAATGTACTGAAATGATAATCAAATCCGTAGATGAATTGAAAAATCTGGTCAACGAGTTTTCCAACTTTGCCCGTATGCCCGCTATTCGACCGGAACCGAACGATCTTAACGGGTTGATCCGCGAGTCCCTGACACTCTATCAGGAAGCGCATCTTGGCGTGAAATTTGATGTTGCCATGGATGCCAGGATGCCTCCATTGATGATCGATCGCGATCAAATCAAACGTGTTCTGATCAATATTCTTGAAAATGCCGTCGCTGCAATGGCGGAGCATGGCACAGTTACTCTGTCGACATTTTTTGACGATGTTCTGAAAATGGCGACCATCACCATTGCCGATGATGGTCCGGGTATTCCGCCGGAAGACAAGTCGCGCCTGTTTGAACCATATTTTTCAACCAAAAAGAGCGGCACGGGACTCGGTTTGGCCATAGTGAGCAGTATCGTGACCGATCATGGCGGTTTTGTGCGGATTCGCGACAATATGCCTCACGGTGCCGTATTTGTTGTCGAGTTGCCTGCCGGGTAAATTTTTAACGCCACACAAGGAGCAGACATGCACCAGACTATTTTGATAATTGATGATGAAAAAGATATCAGAACCGCACTGGCAGGGATTCTTGAAGATGAAGGGTATCAGGTTCTGAGCGCGGAAAACGGTGCCGATGGAATCGAGTGTGCACGCCAGGAACTTCCCGACCTGATTCTGCTTGATATCTGGATGCCGGGGATGGATGGCCTGGAAACACTTGAAAAACTTAAAATCCTGGTTCCCCAGGTAACGGTGATAATGATATCCGGTCATGGCACGATTGAAACGGCGGTGCGCGCGACCAAACTTGGTGCCTTTGATTTTATTGAAAAACCGCTTTCACTCGAAAAAGTTCTGATAAGTGTCGCCAATGCCCTGCAATTACAGGAACTGAAAGTGGAAAATGCCGAACTGAAGCGTTCTGCATCCGCTGAATACGAACTTATTGGCGAATCTCCGGAAATAGTTTCCGTCCGCGAGCAGATCAGGCGTGTTGCAACGACATCCGCCGCTGTACTGATAAGCGGTGAAAACGGTTCCGGAAAGGAATTGGTTGCATGCTCTATTCACTGCAACAGCCCAAGGCGCGAACGACCTTTTATAACCATACACTGTTCAGCTATCCCGGAAGAGCTGATCGAGAGTGAGTTGTTCGGCCACGAGAAAGGGGCAATTGTCGGTGCCGTGTCATATAAGAAGGGGCGCTTTGATCAGGCAGATGGAGGGACACTGTTTCTGGATGAGATAGATGAACTGCCACTGGGCACCCAGCTGAAGGTTCTTCGTTTCATCCAGGATCACAGCTTCGAAAGAGTCGGAGGGATCCGCCGGCTTACTTCCGATATCCGTATTATTGCTGCTTCCACCAGATCCCTCGATCAGGACATGGTTGCAGGAAGGTTCAGTGCCGATCTCTATTATCAACTGAGCACCATAACATTTCGTACTCCGCCTTTGCGAGAGCGCCTGGATGATATCGGGCCGCTTGTTCAGCATTTCGTTGCCAGGTTCTTTCGCAGGGAAGGCGGGGAAGCAAAAGCGTTTCTTCCGGAGGCTATTGATAAGCTGCGGAGCTATTCATGGCCTGGAAACATGCGGGAACTGAAGAACGTTGTGGAACGGATATTGATCGTGGCACCCGGACGTGTCATCTCAGCCGATGATATTCCCAATTTATCCGGAAAAACATCTACGGGAGCGGCGCCTCGCTCAACTCTTGCGGGTGCTTTTTCCCGTTCTGCTCTGCGGGATGCCCGGGAGGATTTTGAGCGGGAGTTTATTATTCACAAGCTTGAGGAAAATGATTGGAATATTTCCCGTACTGCCGAATTAATTGAGTTGGAGCGGAGCAATCTGCATCGTAAAATCAAAAGTTACGGCATTGACGTACGGAGATAATGAAATGAGTCCTGTTATCAGAATCCGTCCCATCAAGGTGATACTGCTGATTATAGTAGTTACCGCTGTCGGACTGACGGCTGTTTTTTATGGTCTTCGGCGTCAACATGGTGCCGTCTCTGAATCGGATGCGCTCAAAATTCTTAATGAAGCGTACTCGGCGGTTCTCGAAAACTATGTTGAAAAACCTGATTCAAAAAAGCTTGTGCTTAAAATGGTTGACGGAATGCTTGCCACTCTCGACCCGCATAGCGCCTATCTGCCTCCCGAACCGTATCACGAGATGGAAGTGAATATGTCCGGAGCGTTCGGTGGAGTCGGTATCGAACTGGGGACAAAAGATGGCAAGATCATGGTAATTACCCCGATCGACGACACTCCGGCCTTTCGGGCGGGAATCCAGGCCAACGATCACATCTTGAAAATCGACGGGACTTCAACCCATGGCATGAATATTTCTGACGCGGTCAAACGGATGCGGGGTGAGAAGGGGACGGCGGTAGCACTGACTATTGTGCGGGCCGAAACCGCAAAACCGCTCGTCTTTAACCTTGTTCGCGATATCATACGATTGAAAAGCGTGAAACAAAAACTGCTTGCCCCCGGATATGGATTCATCCGGATGTCGCAGTTTCAGGAGCGAACCGGGACAGAGTTCAAAGAGGCGTTGACGGAGCTTCATGCAAAATCGGGAGGTACCCTGAAAGGTCTGATTCTGGATCTGCGTTACAACCCGGGCGGTTTGATAAATTCGTGCGTAGAAGTAGTAAACTGTTTTGTTGGCGATGATATCAACAATACCGCTATTGTGATCATCAAAGGACGAATTCCCGAAGCAAACCGCGTGTATAACGCAACCGTTGGTGCCAAGGAACCTCATTATCCGATAGTCGTACTTATCAATGGCGGCAGTGCCAGCGCCTCGGAAATAGTCGCCGGCGCTCTGCAGGATCATAAGCGGGCCATTGTTATGGGAACGCAGAGTTTCGGCAAAGGCTCGGTTCAATCTATTATCCCCATGAAGGGCAATGCAGCACTCAAACTGACAACGGCACGCTATTATACTCCGAGTGGCCGTTCTATCCAGGCCAAGGGAATCGTTCCTGATGTGGAGGTGCCGAACATTACCCCGTTGCCTGCAAAAGGGAAGGGGGTGGAAATCAGGGAAAAAGATCTGGAGAAAAGTCTTGCGTCAGACGAAAAGGAGAATTCTCCACAGCCAATGACGCTGGAATCACCTCATGGCAGTGCTGCCAAGGAAACGGATGTGCAGAAAGATTATCAACTTGGACGGGCACTTGAATTGTTGCAGTCCATCAACATGTTGAAGGAAAAAGGATATTAGCCTGATTATTCAGAAACCGCGGATTCAGGAAAGTCCGCGGTTTCTGAATAATCTCATGAATAGAACTCCCATGATGGAGAGGCAGAGTCCCACGCAAAAGAACAGGTAGCCGATTGCCCGACCTTCGCCCCATCCCCACAGGTCCTTGTTTTTCATCAGGAAAATAAGGGCAAGCCCGCTAAACGTACCGATGCCGCCGATGATATACACTGCAAAAGCGATAACCGCCAAGCCGATTCCCTGTTTTTTTGCCATCCGTGTATTCTCCCGACAGTCAGTTATTCAGCAGTTCATGCAATTTTGCACCGATATCCTCTTCCCGCATCATTGACTCGCCAATCAGAAATGCCTTGGCGCCATCGGCCTGGAGTTGGACAATATCGGCACGGCTGTTGATGCCGCTTTCGGATACCAGCAGGCGCCCCTCCGGAATCATGCGGGCAAGTCTCCCGGTGGTGTCGAGATCTGTGACAAACGTTCTCAGGTTGCGGTTATTGACACCAATCAGAGTGCACTCTGTTTTCAGGGCTTTCTCCATCTCCGGTTCATCATGAACTTCAAGCAGCACATCCAGATGAATTTCTTTGGCCAGAGTGTGGAACTCGCGTAACTGTTCAAGATCAAGAATTGAGGCAATCAGCAGGATAGCATCTGCACCCGCGGCCCGGGCTTCATAGATCTGGTACGGATCACAGATAAAGTCCTTGCGCAACAGCGGCAGGGAGACAGCTTCCCGAATCAGCGCCAGGTAGCGCAGGTGCCCCATAAAAAAATGTTCATCGGTCAGCACCGAGAGGCAGGTGGCACCATGCGTCTGGTAGGTTTCGGCGATTTCAAGCGGGTCAAAATCAGTGCGGATAACCCCTTTACTCGGCGACCCCTTCTTTACTTCGGCAATAATTGCGGTCCAGTCCGAGGCAACGGCTTCACGGAGATGGCGCTCGAATCCACGCGTTACATCTTCCAGGTCACGTATGCGTGTCTTCAGATCGCCGACAGGAGCGGCCGCCTTGGCTGCTGCCACTTCTTCCTGCTTGTAGGCTACAATTTTTTTCAGGACATCGGGTGTTTCTGTGGTCATGGTATAGATCTTCTCCCGTCAGCGCATATTCGTTAATGCAGCCAGCTTTTCCACCTGTTGCAGCGCCCGGCCTGAATCGATTGCTTCTGCAGCCAGCTTCATACCTTCAGCCGGGGTAGCTGCCTTGCCTGCTGCTACAAGGGCATAGGCGGCGTTAAGGAGGACGATGTCTCGTCGCGGTCCCAACTCTCCTGAAAGTACGGCCTTGACGATTGCGGCGTTGACAACGGCATCGCCACCTTTGAGCGCGTCCATCGAACTACGGCTTAGTCCCAGTTGTTCGGGGGTGACGCTTCTTAGAGAGACGCCGGTTGTGGTCACTTCGGCTACCAGGGTTTCGCCGGTTATGGTCATCTCATCCATGCCGTCAGAGCCGTGGACCACGAAGCCGTGTCGACAGCCCAATTTGTGCAGTACACCGGCCAGTTTCTCAACCAGATCGGCACGGTAGACCCCCATGACCTGGCAATCTGCTCCGGCCGGGTTGGTCAGTGGTCCGAGGATGTTGAAAATGGTGCGAATACCGATCTCGCGACGCGGGCCGATAGCGTGTTTCATGGCACCATGCAGGGCAGGGGCGAAGAGAAAGCCGATGCCGATCCGCTCGATACAGCTTTCGACCGTTTCAGGGGTGACATCGAGGTTGATGCCCAGTTTTTCCAGTACGTCGGCGCTGCCGCAAGCTGATGAGACCGAACGGTTGCCGTGCTTGGCGACCTTGACTCCGCAGGCCGATACGACAAAAGAGACTGTGGTAGAAACATTAAAGGTGTTGGTTCCGTCACCTCCGGTGCCGACCACATCCAGGATCGTCTCACGGTCGATATTGATGTCATCACGGTCGATATCAAGAACACCTTTGCCGACCCGGATCGGTGTGGCCCGTTCGCGCATGACGCGTGCCGCTCCGGTGATCTCCTCGATAGTTTCACCCTTCATGCGCAGAGCGGTGATAAAGGATCCAATTTGCGCCGGAGTGCACTCCCCAGACATGATCTGGTTCATGACCTCGATCATTTCTCCTTCAGTCAGATCCACATGTTCAACAATTTTTGCTATGGCGATTTTGATCATATCCGTACCTCCATACGAAAAAAGGGGATGTTGCCATCCCCTTACGGTTGTTATGTCTGCAAGGGGAATCAGACCCCTTCTTTGATCTTGCGAATCGCTTCGCGGATCAGGGCCTCGGCAAGATCAGGCACTACTTCCCAGACGATTCTTTCGATAACGTCTTTCGATGCACTGGCCAAAGCGGCCTTGAGTTGATCTTCCGTCAGGGCAACCGATGTTGAGGCAGCAGCTACAGGAACTATCGGAGCTGATTCGACAGGAGCAGCGACGATGGGAGTCGGGTCGGCCAGTGGGGCAAAGGGAGCGGCCGGAGCAGCGGGTGCTTCAAAGATCGCGGCCGGTGCTGCAAAATCGGGTAATACCGGTTCTGGAACGAATGAAGAAGCAGGAGTTGCCGGTTTGATTTCTTCTTCCTCAAAAGAAATGTCGCCAAAAGATGCCTCTTGGGCAGGAACTGTTTGTTCAGCAAAGGCCGTCTGAGGGGGATCGGCAATTACCTCTTCTTCGAATTCAAACGTGTTCTCCTCAACAGGAACCCATTGCGAACCGGTATGAGTAGGAGAAGTATCTTCCGGTGCGGCGGTCTGTACGAGTTGTGAACCATTTTCTTCGGAGACGATAGCAAAAACATCCGGTTCGGATTCTGCTTCAGGATAAGCCGCACCGGTTGGAGCGGCAACCGCTTCGATCGGCTGCTCTACTTCCGGGGTAAAAGCTCCCCATATATCAGCCGGTGCCTCTGTTTGTGACTCAGTTGCCGGAGGTGTCACGTCAAGTACCGGAGCTGAAATTACGGGAGCCTGCTCGGAGGCTGGTTCAGGGACCACCGGCTGTGGCGCACTCTGCGCTCTTGAGCTTCCAAGCGCCAGAAGCTCTTTTACCTTGGTAATGATTTGCTGTGACTCAAACGGTTTGGCTATAAAATCGTCAGCCCCGCATTTTTTTGCTTTTTCCTCATCGAATGGTTCAAATGATCCGGTCAGGATCAAAATTGGCTTGGATGCCAGCGCCGGTGTTGAGCGCACCGCTTCAGCCACTTCGTACCCAGTCATTCCGGGCATCAGAGCGTCAATCAATAGAATATCGGGATTGATTTCACGTGCCTTGTCGACTGCGGCTTTGCCATTGTCAACAACAGTCAAGGAGTATTCGTCTCCTCCGAAAATGATGCCGATTACTTTCTGTATGGTGATACTGTCGTCGGCGACCAGCACTTTAATGCTCATCGATCCCTCCCTTGCTGAGTGGGTACGCAAGAATAATTGGTACTGCAGACAACTAACACAGGTGCAATATCGTGTCAAGGTATTAGCGTTTCAGGGGATTTTCAAGCCGTTGGTATTCCCGGCAGCAATCCGCAGGGAAAAATTGTGCACACAGCAAAACGCTCTTTTATCATCCAAAGAATTTATCGCAAAATGTATTTATGAGCGATAGTCGGCGTTAATGCTGATGTATTCGTGAGTCAGATCTGAAGTGTACACAGTTGCAGTTGCATTTCCGATTCCCAGATCAACCGAAACGGTGAATTCCTTTTGTTTGAGTATTTCAGTGCCGCGGGCTTCAGCATCTCCTCCGGCAAAAATGCCGTTTCTGGCCATGCAGACATCATCAAAATTGAGTGACAACCGTGACTGATCAACTTCTGCGCCGGAATACCCGACTGCGGCAAAGATTCGGCCCCAGTTGGCATCCTGTCCAAAAAAAGCCGTCTTGACCAGACTGGAGTTGGCAATTGCCATGGCAGCCCGTTTTGCATCTGAATCGTTTTGGGCGCCGCTGATTCGAATTTCAACAAATTTTGTCGCCCCTTCGCCATCTTTCACGATCTGTTTGGCCAGTGAAAGCAAAACATCATTCAAGATAGAAGCGAAGGAGTCTCCCTCCGGAGATCCTTCAGCGATTACCGGATTACCCGCCATGCCGTTAGCCATAATCAGGCAGGTGTCGTTGGTTGACATGTCTCCATCAACTGTTATGGCGTTGAAGGAGTTATCGACTGCACGGCGAAATATCTGCCGCAGGAATGCCGGCTCCACGGCCGCATCGGTGATGATGAAGGACAGCATGGTGGCCATGTTGGGCATGATCATACCGGCCCCCTTGGCAATGCCTGCAACAGTGTAGCTGATCCCTCCGGCCATGCCGCTGCTGGCTTCCATTTTGGGGAAGGTGTCTGTAGTCATGATGGCCTGCGCAATGTCATCCAGCGTCCCGGAGGCAAGGCCATCAACCAGGGCAGGAATGGCGGCCCGAATCCGTTCCATCGGCATCTGCACGCCAATCACGCCGGTTGAACAGACCTGCACGGCCTTAGCGTCAATGCCGAGGGCGTTTGCTACCAGACTGGACGTTTCTTGTGCAACCATCATTCCGGGTTCGCCAGTACAGGCGTTGGCATTGCCGCTGTTTACAATCAATGCCTGGGCCAAGCCGCCCGCAATATGCTCCTGGGATAGCAGTACCGGCGCAGCTTTGACACTGCTGGTGGTAAACACGGCAGCAGCGGTGGCCGGAACTTCAGAATAAATCAGCGCCAGATCTTTACGCCCCGCTTTTTTAATTGCCGCTTCTACCGTAGAAAAAGAAAATCCCAGTATATTCATCTTGATAAACCTCTCAAAAAGAAAAACGTGATCATCGGGTGAAGTGCGATGTTACTTGCCGCAGCATTTTTTGTATTTCTTGCCGCTTCCGCACGGGCATGCATCGTTGCGCCCAGCCACTTTCTGGCTTTTGGCGGGTTCATGTGCATGGTCTTCACCATCTCCCAGATTGAAAACCAGTTTCCTGCTCTGCAGTTCCTCTTCAATCTCTTCGATTTCTTCGCCATCGTGATTAATCTGAACCCAAAACACCCGCTCGACAACCTCTTCACGGATGCGTGTCATTAGCTCCATAAAAAAGTTGTAGGCCTCTTTCTTGTATTCCTGTTTCGGGTCTTTCTGGCCATAGCCACGAAGGCCGATACCTTCCTTCAAGTGGTCGATATTCAGGAGGTGATCTTTCCAGTGGGTATCGATAGCCTGGAGCATCATTATCTTGATGAGGTGGTCAATGAGTTCGTCGCCCATCTCCTGGACACGTCCATTAAATATGGCATGGACTTGTTCACTGAGAGTGTCATGAAAGTTGACGGGGGTAAGGCGGCTAACCATCTCCTGCGGCAGATCAAGCTGAAGATTGAAATACTTGAAAACACTGTCGCTTATTCCCTGCCAATCCCATTCATGGGGCGATACCTTGTCAATGGCAAAGGCGGAGGTAACCTCTTCAATGGTCTCATCAAGCATTTCCTGGAAGCTTTCGCGAATATCCTGACCGGCCAGAATTTCACGTCGCTGGGAATAAATCACCTCGCGCTGTTTGTTCATGACATCGTCATATTCAATGAGATGTTTACGGATATCAAAGTTATGCGCTTCAACTTTCTTCTGAGCATTCTCAATCGACCGTGAGATCATGCTGTGAGTAATAGCTTCACCCTCTTCAATTTTGAGAAGATCCATGATTTTTGAGACGCGTTCTGATCCGAAGATTCGCAGCAGGTCGTCTTCAAGTGACAGATAGAATTTCGATGAACCGGGATCGCCTTGACGGCCGGAACGTCCGCGCAACTGGTTGTCGATGCGTCGTGACTCGTGTCGTTCGGTCCCGAGGATGTGAAGACCTCCCAATTTGACTACTTCCTCATGTTCCGCGAGACATTCTTCCTTGTACTTCGCCAGCAGAGCTTCATATTGTTCATCGGTTGCATCCGGGTTCGCACGGCGCCACTGTCTGGCCAGAGCATCAGGATTGCCTCCCAGCACGATATCGGTGCCTCGGCCAGCCATGTTGGTCGCAATCATTATTGCGCCTTTGCGGCCGGCTTGAGATACGATCTCCGCTTCGCGCTCATGTTGCTTGGCGTTTAGTACGCTGTGTGGTACTCCTTCACGTTTCAGCAGTTCAGACAAAACCTCGGACTTTTCAATCGAAATAGTCCCAACCAGACATGGTTGACCGACGACATAATGTTCTTTGATATCCTCAATAACCGCTTTGAATTTTTCCTTTTCGGTTTTATAGATTACATCCGGAAAATCGGGGCGTACGAGCGGTCGATTGGTTGGGATTACGCAAACATCAAGTTTGTATATTTTGTGAAACTCCTCCGCTTCAGTATCGGCAGTTCCGGTCATTCCGGACAGCTTGGTGTACATACGGAAAAAATTCTGAAAGGTAATTGTCGCAAGGGTCTGATTCTCGTTTTCAATCTTGACCCCTTCCTTTGCCTCTATTGCCTGGTGCAGACCATCAGACCAACGACGTCCAGGCATGAGACGACCGGTAAACTCGTCAACAATCATTACTTCGCCATCTTTCACGACATAATCAACATCAAGTTTGTACATGGCATGGGCACGCAGAGCCTGATTGACATGATGAAGGATTTCGATATTGCGAGGGTCATACAGATTATCGATCTTCAAAAGTTTTTCTACTTTCAAAACACCCTGTTCGGTCAAGGCAGCACTTTTGGCCTTTTCATCAATGGTAAAATCTCCGGTATACTGCTTGCGCTTTCCGGACAGAGTGTTGGCTTCAACTTCGATTACTTCACCTTTTTCCAGCTTTGGAATGATTGCATTGATGACGTAGTACTTGTCGGTTGAATCCTCGGTAGGGCCGGAAATGATCAGAGGCGTCCTCGCTTCGTCAATCAGAATCGAGTCAACTTCGTCAACAATAGCATGGTTGAAGCCGCGTTGAACGTAGTCATCCAAATCGAACTTCATATTATCGCGCAAATAATCGAA
>JBAYTT010000133.1:0-11287 GCA_041675485.1 Pelobacteraceae bacterium
AGCGGATTGTTTATCTCGTGGGCGACACCGGCAGCCAGCACCCCGATGCTCGAAAGCTTTTCGGCCTGCATCAGCTGCAGCTCATGGAGCCGTTTCTCGGTGACGTCACGCAGAAAAAGGAGCGCTCGATTCTGCTCCCCTTTGCTGTCTTCGATTGGTGTTGCAGTGACATCAAAATAGCGGGCTTTGCCATCAGAAAGTTGCGAAGAAAACGATATTTCAACCCGCTCGCCGGTCAAAGCACGCTCTACGGGGCAATCATGGGGGGCTGATTCATGCTCGGGATGAAACAGTTCACGGCATGAACAGCCGGGGAGGGTTTCCTGGGGGAAGTAGTGGGGACATACATGGTTGCGATGCTGCACCATGCCTTTGGTGTCATAGACTACTACCCCGTCACTGATGGAGTCAAACAGGGCCTGAAATTCACTGCTTTTGCTGCGCAACCCGAGATTTGCCGCCTCCAGCTCATGAATTTTCTGTTTAACCTCGGCGTAGAATCCGATTTTCGAATTATCAAGTCCAAGCAGCCGCTCAAGCGCTGATTCATCAATAGTTGTGCGAACGGCAACCTTGTTCATCAGTAAACCCTTTCCAGAATGTGCAGAAGATCCTCTTCATCTGCTTCACGCGGGGAAGTGACCAGGCAGACATCCTTGAGTGCCTGTCGCGCCAGCTCCGGCAGGTCCTTGCGCAGGACTCCGATGCTGCGCAGGCTTCGTGGAGCGCCGCTGGCCTCAAGAAGCGAGTCGAGTGTTTCCTGGACTTTTTCACTGGCGGCACTAATATCGCCATTGGAACGGTGACCAAGCCCCCAGGCAAGCTCCTGAAGTTTATCTGTAACAACCGGGATGTCGTAGCGAATCACTTCCGGCAGCAGAATCGCATTTATGCTGCCATGATTTGCATCATAGAGGCCGCCTATCGGATGAGCCAAAGCATGAACGATGCCAAGCATGGAATTGGAAAATGCCATGCCGGCGTGCAGACTGGCCCGTGCAAGATTCTCCATGTCCTCTGATTTGTGTTCGTGAACGGCATCTGCAAGGCTTGCTGCCAGAAGGCGCAGCGCCTTGATGGCATGGACATCGGTGAGGGTCGTGGAGGCTATCGAAAAAAAGGCCTCAATAGCATGGCTGAGAGCATCCGTAGCCGTTGTCCCGACAAACTCGGCAGGCAGTGTTGTTAGGGTGTCCGGGTCTGTCAGGCTGATGTCCGGGGCAACACAGCGGCTCATGATGCAAATCTTGCGGCGGACCTCGGTATCGCTGATTATTGCAAACTGCGAGACATCGGAGCCGGTGCCGCAGGTGGTCGGACAGAGAACCAAGGGGGGGAGAGGTCGGATAATCCGGTCAGGTCCCTCAAAATCGCTGATTTTCCCTCCATTCGAGACAAGGATGGCAATTGCCTTGGCCGCATCCATGGAGCTTCCGCCACCAAGTCCGACGATAACATCCGCGCCATGACGAAAATATTCCCTGACCCCGTCTTCCACCTCGAAATCCTTGGGATTCGGTGTGATCCCGTCAAAGTATATGAATTCAAGTCCGGCATCCAGAATGCTGCGCATGGCCCTGTCAACCCAGCCGGCATGAAAAAGCCCCTTATCACTGACCAGGAAGATCTTTTTGCCCCCAAGTCTGCGGGCGCATGGCCCTACCTGGCTCAGCATGCCCCTGCCGAAAATTATTTCAGGCACTTCGAATTTGTAATTTTGCAGGGTATGGTCGTTACGCAACTCCATCCTGGACCTTTCTTTGTAGCGGCACGCGCTCTGTCTGTTACTTGGATTACGGCAGAGCCGATGTAGTAAGTGATATTTACTAGCAATGGTCATGCCCAATTCATAACCTGGTTATATATATTCCACGGTTTTTGACGTTTATTTTCAGATCTTGCCGTCGCCCGAACAGATCCTCCCCTGCCTGCGAGCATGTGCACCTATTCTCTACGGTGTAGAACTCTTCCTCACTACTATATCACATAACGATTACAGTTAGTTACAAAAAGTGACGCTTTAATCTACATAATACACATCAAACTCGTGGAGAATGCACTGTTTGATAACATGCTGAATTATATACAAAAAACCAACGTTCTATTATTGGCACTCACGTTGCAAACAGAATTCTCAACCAAGCCAAGGAGCTGTAGATCTGTAGATGAGACGTGTGGCGCAAGGCGGTTCAGCAACATTTCCGAAAGGAGCCGCTTCACATAAGGAAATATTATCCCAATGAAAGGAGCTGATTGATCAGAGAACAGGTACAACGGCAGAACGATGGTGTTGATGTACGATGTGTTGAAGGTGGCAGACATGGTTACGCCACTAATATAATTCACTACAAAGGGGAGATGATTTATGAAAAAAAGTACACTAGTAGCAGTCGGGCTTCTGGCAGCGGCTTCAATAGCCGCAAGCAACCCGGCAAACGCGGCCATCGCCGTCGGAGGAGCAAACGGTTGGGAGTTTAGTACCGACGGAATCGTGGACTTTTTCGCCACCTACAATTCGACAACAAAAGGTCCGGGCGCCGGCCATTCTCTGAGCCTGCTGAGTGTCGGAGGCAATGAATCCACTAAGGATGAGCGCTTTGGTACCGGCATCGGTCTGTTGCCGTCTGTTATCGCCTTCAATGTCAAGGCTCCGACGACCAACGGCGTGGACTCGAACGTCCGGGTCGGTATTTATCCTGCCTTGCAGAATAAAAGCGGCACACGTTTCGACACATCACCGAATATCGATTTCCGTGAATTCTTTTACACCGCCAAGGGCGCTTATGGTGAACTGCTGGTCGGTCGTGCCCTTAACCTCTACCAGGGTAAAAACATTCTGAATGATATGACGCTCTTGACGGCCGGTGTCGTTCCGGGAGCTGCATTCCGTGGCAACACTACCCTTGGTCATATCGGTTACGGTTATCTCTATACCAACTTTGGACCACAGGTTCGCTATACCACGCCTGACTTCGGTGGGGCCAAAGTGGCCATCTCCGTCGGCGAACCCTACAAAATCAGCGCCGACACGGCTAAAACCAATTCGCCTCGTATCGAGGCGGAACTCTCCTATGCCAAGACCTTTGGAGCGACCTCTGTGCAGGCATGGCTTTCCGGCCTCTACCAGAACGCAAAACGCAGCGAAGCTGCCGGTGTCGCCCGCCCCGGAAAGACCAATGAATCAATCGGTGGTGCTTATGGAATCGGTGCCGGCTTCAGCGGCGTCAACGTACTCCTCTCCGGGTATGGCGGCAAGGGGCTTGGTACGGTCAGCGTTCAGGATGGCGATTTCCTTGAATCAACCTCAACCGATGCATCAGGTAAAGAAAGGATGCATTGGGGCTTCCTGGCCCAGGCAACCTACAAGCTGACTCCTTCGGTAGTTGTTGGAGTTAACTACGGACAGACCCGTCAGGAAACCGGCGACATTGAAACCGTCAGCCCGATCAAGAATCAGGAAGCGGGCACAGCGTCAGTTACCTACAGCCTCAACAGTTTCACCAAGTTTACCGGTGAATATACGTATGCCCAGAATACGTGGCATGATGGTGCAAAGCAGCATTCAAACCAGTTTGCTCTCGGAACAACGTTTTTCTGGTAACCTGCTGAGCACACCATTAAAAGGAGACTGTTATGCCAAAATATGTGATCGAACGTGAGCTAGCAGGAGCAGGACAATTGCCGGCTGAAACATTACAGGCTATCTCTCAGAAATCCTGTGGTGTGCTCAAGGAACTGGGCTCACAGATTCAGTGGGTGCAAAGCTATGTGACCGACGACAAGATTTACTGCATCTACATAGCTCCCAACAAGGAGATGGTGTTGGAGCACGCCCGGCAGGGAGGATTCCCGGCCAACAACGTTTCAGAAGTCAGGATAATGATTGATCCGACCACTGCTGAGTAACTAACCTTTGCTCCCCTCCCGGTATAGCCGGGAGAGGGACTGTAATTTAATCGAGGAGAATGTCATGACGTTAGCATTACTTGTTTTGATCAGTATCATGTGGGTTCCGGTAGGTATGTTTTTCCTGGGCTACGGCGAAGCCAAAAGTACCGGTTTTGTTAGTGCTGTAGTTGGTATCCTGGTTGTTATCGGTGCGACTCTTCAGGCCGCAGTCTTTACCGATCCCTTTACCGCAGGCCTGTTGTTCGTATTCGGTGTCCTCTATCTGCAGACAGGTCACGCTCTTTTGACCGGTGTGACCGATCTGCGTACTGTTGGCAACGGCGCTTTGCTTGTCGGCATCGTGTGTGCTGTATATGCATTCCTTTATGCCACCGGCGGCGGAGTCAAGCCTGACGGCAAAACAATCATCAGCGTAGTTCCCTATCTGGCGTTTATGAACCTGACGTTCGTCGTTATCTGCTTTACAGTAACCGGCGTTACCTACGGCAAGATCAACCCCAAGGTTGCTGCCACCATGTTCATTGTCCTCAGCTTCACCTGTCTTCTGGCACCGGCGTTTGGACTTATGGGATACGGTAAGCTTCCTTTTTAATCTTTGATCAAATAGAGCCGTACTCGAAAGCGTGATTTCATAATAACGACCAGGACCCATTGTGGTATGGTAACCGTAGCGGTAAAGCTACCGAAAACGCGAAACGAGACTGGAGCAGGGGCGCTTATACGACAAGCGCCCCTGTTTTTTGTAACTTCCAAGCCGTTCCTGTCCAGGGGCGGCTTTTTTTATTCCATCGAGGTGCGAGCGCTGCTCCTCATGCTAAAAACAGTTTGAATCGGGCCCTTTTGTCAGTATCACTGTGAAAATGATTGAGAGATGCCCCGTCATGGGATAGAATGTTGTTATAAAGATAAAAAACATCTGGAGGCGGCAATGTCGGAGGCTTTTGAACTGCGCAAATTCGTTGCTCCTGAATTCGTTTTCGGAGTGGGTGCACGGCGCCTGGCCGGACGCTATGCCAAAAACCTGGGAGGGCGTAAAATCCTGGTCGTTTCCGATCCGGGTGTGGTTGCAGCCGGATGGACCCGGGATGTTACGGACAGCCTCGAAGCAGAGGGGTTGCCGTTTGCCCTGTTTACGGGGGTAACTTCCAATCCCAAGGTTGACGAGATTATGGCAGGGGTCGCGGTCTACCGGTCTGAAGGGTGCAATGCGCTTGTCGCCGTGGGGGGTGGCAGCCCCATCGATTGTGCCAAAGGGATCGGTATTGTCACTTCCAACGACAGGCACATCCTGCTGTTCGAAGGGGTTGACATGGTAAAGGTCCCGATGCCGCCCCTGATTTGTGTCCCGACCACCGGAGGGACTTCAGCGGACGTTTCGCAGTTCGTCATTATCAGTAATCCGCTGGAAAAGGTCAAATTCGCCATCATCAGCAAATCCGTTGTTCCGGACCTGGCGCTGATAGACCCGGAAACGTTGACTACCATGGACTCCTACCTCACGGCCTGTACCGGTCTGGATGCCCTGACCCATGCCATTGAGGCTTACGTCTCGACCGCCCGTTCTGCCATGACCGATCTGCACGCCATTGAGGCGATCCGCCTGATATCTTCGAGCCTCCTCCCTTCCATCTCAAATCTTGCTGATCTGGATTTGCGCAGCAATGTAATGCAGGGGAGCCTGCAGGCGGGGCTGGCTTTTTCCAATGCCATTCTGGGGGCAACCCACGCCATGGCTCACAGCCTGGGAGGGGCACTCGATATCGCTCACGGCGAGTGTAACGCCATCCTGCTGGAACATGTCATTGAATTCAATATGCCGACTGCTCCGGAGCGTTTTGAACGTATTGCCGAGGCCATGGGGCTGGACCTGCGCGGAATGAGCTCCGTGTTGAAAAAATCGGCTCTGCTCAATCATATCAGGGAGATGAAAAAAGCGGCCGGTATTACCCGGACGTTGAACGAACTTGGGGTGGATCGTGGCGATCTGAAATTCCTCACCGACCATGCCCTGAAAGATCCGTGCATGGCGACTAATCCGAGAAAGGCGTCCCCGCGAGATATCGAGGTTGTGTATGAAGAATCACTCTGATTCTCCCGATCCGCTCGACGTCCTGCAGAAAAAGTTGGCCGGATTCGGCGAATTCTCCCTTCGCAAAACCTATTATCCGGAATTGCAGCAGAGTCTTGAGGACCTGCGCGAGAGCGAGGCCTTTCTCAAGAACATTGTCGAGAACATTCCGGCGATGGTCTTCGTGAAAGATGCGGATGAGCTCCGCTATGTCGCTTTTAACAAGGCTGGTGAGGGAGTGCTGGGGTACTCCAGGGAAGAGATGCTGGGCAAAAACGACAGCGATCTTTTTCCGGCAGAGCAGGCGGCATTCTTTACCCGGAAGGACAGGGAAGTACTTGCGCGGGGCGAATTGCTTGAAATCCCGGAAGAAACGATCAAAACCAGGTCTGGCGATGACCGGATCCTGCGCACAAAGAAGATACCGCTCTTTGACAGCAAGGGTAACGCCCGCTTCATGCTGGGAATTGCGGAAGATATCACTGATCGCAAGCATCTGGAGGAACAGTTGTTACAGTCCCAGAAGATGGAGGCAATCGGTCAGCTGGCCGGCGGTGTTGCCCATGATTTCAACAACATTCTGATGGTGATCATGGGCTACGGAAACATGCTGAAAATGGACCCCGATCTGGGCTCTGCTCAAAAGGATAAACTGTCGCATATCGTCGAGGCCGCGGATAAAGCGGCCCAGTTGACCCGAGGCCTGCTGGCGTTCAGCCGCAAACAAGAGATGAAGACCCGGGTGGTCAATCTAAACGATGTCGTCCAGCAGGTTGAGAAATTCCTCGTCAGGATCATTGGAGAAGATGTTCACCTTACATCAAAGTTAGTCACGCCCGATCTGCTGGTGAAGATCGACAGCGGCCAGATCGAGCAGGTTCTGGTCAACCTGGCAACCAATGCCCGTGACGCCATGCCCAAAGGTGGCATGCTGACCATCGGGACCGGACTCCTGGATATCGATGCGCTGTTTGTCCAGGCTAACGGTTATGGCGAACCGGGTAGATATGCCTTGATATCGGTATCCGATACCGGTACCGGCATGGATGAAAAGACCAAGGCCAGGATTTTCGAGCCCTTTTTTACCACCAAGGAAGAGGGGAAAGGAACCGGTCTCGGCATGGCGATTGTGTACGGGATCGTCAAACAGCATCACGGGTTTATCAATGTCTACAGCGAACCGAAGATCGGCACCACGTTCCGTATCTATATCCCCCTGATCGAGAAGGAACTGGCGGAGAATGAGGAAATTACCGCTCCTGAACCGGCAAAAGGGGGAACGGAGACAATCCTGTTGGCCGAGGACGACACTGCGGTACGCGAACTTGTGCAGGAGGTTCTTACCAGTTTCGGTTACGTTGTGATATCTGCCTCGGACGGACAGGATGCCGTTGAGAAGTTCAAGGCAAACAGTGCATCGGTCAAGCTTGTTCTGATGGATATCATCATGCCGAGGATGAACGGCAAAGAGGCATGTCGAGAGATCAGACGACTCGACCCTGACGCAAAGGTGCTCTATTCCAGTGGCTATACCCTGGACATCATTCATACCCGTGATGTACTTGATGAAGGAGCCGAACTTATCATGAAACCGGTTCAACCTCTTGAGCTGTTGCGAAAGGTGCGGGAGATGCTCGACAGGGGATAACCGCTTATGTGTGTTCATTACTCCTCCCGCTTTCGGATCTTTTTTTTGGAGACAACCTCCCCAAGGCATAAAACTTCTGTAGACATTTTCCCCACTCTTGTTACCGCTCATGCCACCGATCGAACCATAGCCACATTAAACGCCCATAAAACAGTATGTTAATGATTTGGATCGGCTTTTGCTGATACAGAAATCAGCCTCCGGAACAACGGTGGCCGTATTGAAACCAAATTTTTTGAGAGGGTGTCAGGTAGAGTGCATGGACGGAGATACCGAATACAGAACAGAGAAGCGGCGCTCCACCTGGCCAAAGGTGGTGGATCTGCTCCTGCGGAGCAGCCACATCGGGACATCAAGCGTCCTGTTTGGCGGAATTGTCTGGGCGGTCCCCTATGCTCGGTTTTCAACCTGGCACCATCTTGCCATCGCAACGGGAATTTTTCTGATAATCCTGAACGTCTGGCGTTCCCGGCACTGGCCGTACCAGGGACGCGGCGTCATGGCATGGCTGCATATCGGGTTGGTCGGGTTGGTTCATGTCTTGCCGACAGAGGCATTGCCAATGCTCGTAACAGCTCTTGCCGTCGGAGTCGTCGGGAGTCACATGCCCGGTTCGCTCCGGCATTGGTCTCTGGTCCACCGCCGCCGGATTGATTGATCAGGAAAGACCTGACGTTGTTGACTATCTCTACACGTTGCTCCCACCTCAATCTGATGCCCTCCTTGCCATTATCTTTATTTATTAACAAGTTGCATAACTGAGCTTCTCTGCCAACAACATGGCGTGGCTTTTGCTAATTCCTCTCATTAAGACGTGTGTCGTGCCGGTATGAACGAGCAGGCAGATACGCCGAGTCAGGCGCCGAAAATTCATATCAAGAAGAAATAGTAAAAAGGAGTCGTTTCTATGTTGTTTGCAAAAGTTGGAATCAAAGTCAAGCTGGGGGCGGTGTTCGGTTTTTTGTTGCTGATGATTGTGATCATGATCTGCCTGGGACTTGGCAGTACACGGAAAGTGAACGGGTCTGTCGAGCGGATCGCTAAAGTCAACTACCTGAAAACGGTCTATGCCCTTGAAGCCTCAAAAGCGGTGGAAGAAATTCAGGGCGAAATCCGGATGGCGGTGCTGCTCAAGGATGCGAATGAAATTGCACGGGTGAAGAGAAAAATCGATGCCGCCAGAGGGAAATATAAAGAGTGCATGACCAGGTTGGCCGAACTTGAAAAATCAGAGCAGGGCCTCAAGCTGCTTGAAAATGTAAAAGCAGCAATCGGTCCGGCCGTAAACGCCAACAATCGGGTCATGGATCTGGTTGATAGTCACCAGCGAGACGAAGCAACGGCGCTTTTGTTAAAGGATGGGGCACCGCTGACGCAGAAGGTCCAGGAGCTGTTCGATGAACAGGTAAAATTTCAGCGGCAGGACGTTGAGTCCGAGTACAACAAGTCAATTGCACTGTATGACAGGGTCAAGCTGGTTCAAATTCTTGCCGGTGCGGTTTCAATCATCCTGGGCCTCATGGCATCCATATTTCTAATCAACAATTTTGTCACCAGGATCAACCGGGTAGCAGGGGCCATGAACCGGGTTGCCGACGGCGATTTATCGACGCAGTTGAAAATTTATGCCAACGACGAAATAGGCGAACTCGGCAAAAACATCAACCGTATGTTGACCTCGATCGGCACTATGATCGCGACAATAAAAAGTACTGCAAATCAAGTGGCTTCCGCCTCCAACTCGCTGTATGCAAATTCCGGGCAGATTGCCACCGGCAACGAGCAGGTAGCGTCACAAGCAGGTACTGTTGCAACGGCTAGCGAAGAGATGGCGGCCACATCCTCCGAAATAGCCCGGAATTGCATTACCGCGGCAGGGAGCTCCCGGCAGGCCAGCGATCTGGCCATGGCTGGCGTTTCGGTTGTGCGCGAAACCGTTGCCGGTATGAACCGTATTGCCGGAAAGGTTAAGGAAACGGCAGTAACCGTAGAACATCTCGGCTCCCGTTCCGATCAGATCGGAGAAATTGTCGGAACAATAGAGGATATTGCCGATCAGACCAACCTGCTTGCACTGAATGCGGCCATCGAAGCCGCCAGGGCGGGCGAGCAGGGGCGAGGTTTTGCTGTCGTTGCGGATGAAGTGCGCGCTCTTGCGGAGCGGACATCACGGGCAACGAAAGAAATCGGCCAGATGATCAAGGCAATACAATCCGATACAAAAGATGCGGTTGCAGCCATAGAAGAAGGGGTACAAGAGGTGGAGCGAGGTACGAATGATGCCGCCAAGTCAGGCAAGGCCCTGGAAGACATTTTCAATCAGATAGGCGATGTAACGGTGCAGATTAACCAGATCGCTACTGCTGCGGAACAGCAGTCAGCTACCTCAGTGGATATTTCCAATAACATCCAGCAGATAACCGATGTAATCCAGACGAGTGCCACCTTCTCGCAACAGTCAACGTACTCCGCCCGTGAGCTCTCAACCTGTGCCGATGGCCTTCAACATCTGGTCGGGCAATTTACTCTGGCTGCCTGATAGTGGTTTTTGCGTATATTTTTAAGCTGCTGGGGAAATTAAGGACAATACGACGGTTTTGATCAAGATTCTCATTCCTTGCATTATGGGGGGATTCGCCACATTGAGTAATATCGCCGCAAAGTTGTCATCAGTTGTTATCTCCAACGCATTTTCCGGGGCGTGTGGCGATGTATTCAGGGTGAAGGTACAACCGCAATAAAAGGCTTCAACTATCCGATATTATTTGGATGGTGCTCCGGTGATGCACTTATTAATGCAATTTGAGTGAATTTGCCGTCCGGGAGAAATTGGTCCGGCTTTTGCTAACATCATATGACAGACTATTCTCACAGACGGATTATTGCTTTATCCGCAGCCTGCAAGGTACCTGAATGAACAAAAAGAAAAAAATGATCATCTCGCAAGAGACGATGGACCTTGACTTTGTACGCAAAGTCGAAGCCCTGTCCGACACCTCGGTGCGTAGTTGTTTCCAGTGCGGCAAATGCTCTGCCGGCTGCCCGATGGCCACCTTCATGGAGCACCCCCCCAACCGGGTGGTGCGCCTGCTGCAGCTCGGCCAATGGCAACGGATCCTTGCCGGCCGCTCCATCTGGTACTGCGCCTCGTGCGAAACCTGCTCGACCCGCTGCCCGAACAAAGTGCACCTGGCCTCCATCATGGATGCCCTGCGCAAACTCTCCTGGGACGCCGAAGGCCCCTCCAAGGAAAGCTACGTCCAACTGGCCAACAAACTGTTCCTGCAGAACATCCGGACCTACGGCCGCCAGTACGAAATGCGCCTTGCCGCCGTCTTCAACGTAAAATCCGGTCAATTCCTGAAAGACATGATGCTTGGCCCCAAACTGTTCGCCAAAGGCAAACTTAAAATGTTCCACAAAAAGAACAAGAACCTGTCTGAAATCGAAAAGATCTTCAGCCGCATCGAAGCGATGCGTAAAAACGGGGAGGCCCTGTGAGCGAAGAGAACTCCCTCAACTACTCCTACTACCCCGGCTGCTCCCTGCACGCCTCCGCCGGCGAATACGACCTGTCCACCCGTGAACTGTTCAAAGCGCTCGGCATCGGCCTCACCGAAGTCCCGGACTGGTTCTGCTGCGGTGCCACCCCGGCCCACAAC
>JBAYTT010000134.1:0-11270 GCA_041675485.1 Pelobacteraceae bacterium
AAAATCTGCCCCATGTTTTCGAGCGCTTTTACAAGGGGAAAAACGGCGGCCTGGGGGTTGGCCTGGCAATTGTACAGGAACTTGTGGAGGCCCACGGCGGTACGGTGACCGTCAGGAGCCCGCCCGGTTCCGGAACCTCTTTTCGCGTGATGTTTTCGTGAGTGTCCGTATGCTGCCAAGGAGTCGATGATACTGTGTCACGCCGCACTGCTCTTGCCATACTGAGTCTGATCACTGCTCTCTCCCTTACCGCGGGGCTTTCCCTGTTTGCGCTCCGCAATTATCGTTCTGCTGCGCCGATTGCCGATGACAGTTTGCGCGGCCTTGCCCTGACGATAGCCGCCGCCATGGAGGGGGTGGCTGCCCGCGACCCTTCGTTGAAATCACTGGCTTCGTTCCAGACCCGTGAGGTTGCCTATGCCATTCTGATCTCTCCCGCCGGAACGATTCTTTTTCACAGCAATCCCGACCTGACCGGAGCTGATGTGGGGGATGACCGCTTCCGGAGTGTGCTGACGTCCGGAACTCTTGGCGAAGCACGGGTTCGTCTCGGCACCGGAGAACAGGTCTACGAATTTCAGGCTCCCTTTCACCTGTCGGGGAAAACGTCCGTGCTGCGTCTGGCTCTTCATACCTGGCGGTATGAAGCGGTGATGCGCCGGGCGCGTTTCGGCATTATGGTGGTCGTCTCTCTGCTGGTACTCGGGTGGGGTCTGGGAGGCACGGTCTTTGTGCTGTTGCGCCGTCAGAATGCACAGGATAAGCTGCTGGCGCGTCGCAATGAACTTGCCCGTCTGGGTGAAGTCGGTGCGGTACTGGCCCACGAAGTCCGCAACCCGCTGGCCGGCATCAAGGGATATGGACAGCTTTTGGAGGAACGGCTCCCCGATGGCCGGGAGAGGGACTATGCCCATCTTATCGTCCGTGAATCACTCCGTCTGGAACAGCTTGCCGACGACATTCTTTTATTCACCCGCAGTGACGAACAGCGGACACGCCCCGGCAATCTGTTCGCTGTTGCCGGAGAGTTGACGGCCCTGTTGTCTCCCCAGCTGGAAACCGCGGGGATCAGGCTGGCCGTGCACGTTGCCGGACATCTGAACGTCTGTTGCCATGCGGAAGGGCTCCACCGGTTGCTGCTCAATCTGCTTGCCAATGCTATTCAGGCAATGCCGGACGGAGGGGCGATTACTTTGGCGGCCCATGACCGGGGTGATGTCGTTGAAATATCGGTAGCGGACAGCGGCCCCGGAATAGAGGCCGCGATGCGGGAGGAGCTGTTCGAGCCGTTTCGGACCAGTAAAGCGAGAGGCGCAGGCCTGGGGCTGGCTGTTTGCAGAAAAATTGTCGAAAGCTGCGGCGGCAGTATTGCGGTAGAGGACGCGCCGGGAGGAGGAGCGCTCTTTATGGTGAGATTGCCCGTTGCGCTCTCAGAGGGGATTGTATGAACGTCGGACGCATTTTGATCGTAGAGGATGACGGGACGTTTCGCGGTTTGCTGGCTGCAATTCTTGAGGACGCCGGTCACGACGTCACGCGGGCTGCCGATGGCGCCGCCGGGTTGGTTCAGCTGAAAAAGAACCCGTTCGACCTGGTGCTGTCCGATCTCAAGATGCCGAATATGGGGGGCGTCGAGCTGTTTCGTGCCAGCCGAGCCCTGCCATCGCCCCCCCCTTTTGTTCTCTTGACCGCTTTTGGAACTGTCGAAGAAGCTGTCGCGGCGATCAAGGATGGTGTGAGCGATTTTCTGACCAAACCGCTCAAGGACCCGGCAACCCTCAGAGACCTTGTTGGCAGGCTTCTGGATGAACAGCGACGGGAGAAACGGTTGGCAACCCTGGATGAAAAAGCTGGGGGCGGCTTGCCTCCGCTTGAAATCCTGTTTGCCGGCGCTGCCATGCAGGAGGTACGGCGCCTGGCGGGTGAAGTTGCCGCGACCGAGGCAACCGTATTGATCGGCGGAGAGAGTGGTACCGGCAAGGAACTGCTGGCACGGTACCTCCATTATACCAGCCTGCGCAAAGCCGGTCCTTTTGTCGCTGTTAATTGTGCGGCAATACCGGAAAACCTGCTGGAAAGCGAGCTGTTCGGCCATGAGCGCGGCGCTTTTACCGGAGCTTCCGCCGCACGTCAGGGGAAGTTTGAAATTGCTGCCGGTGGAACGATCATGCTGGATGAAATCGGCGAAATGCCGCCGGCGATGCAGGCCAAGCTGCTGAGGGTTCTGCAGGAAAGGAATTTTCAACGGGTCGGAGGAAACAGGGAGCTGCGTGCCGATGTGCGGGTTTTGGCTGCTACCAACAGGGATCTGGCCAAAGAGTCGGCAGCGGGTAGATTTCGCGAAGATCTTTACTACCGGTTGAATGTGTTTCCGGTTGAGCTTCCTCCGCTGCGTGACCGGCGGGATGCACTCGATGACCTGGCCGGGTTCTTTGTCCGCCTGCATGCCCGCAGCATGGGCAAAAAACTGTCGGGAATCTCCGCATCCGCCATGAAAGCGCTCCGGGCGTACGCTTGGCCGGGCAATATCCGGGAGCTGCAGAACGTGGTCGAGCGGGCTGTCATCCTGGCGCGGGGCGAGGTGACTCTATCGGAGCTGCCGGAACTCATCCGTTCAACAGTGGATGGCTCCCCGCGAGAAGATGGCGGCATCCTGAAAGAGGCTGAACGCGGTGCGATAACCGCGGCGCTCAAGGCAACCGTCGGCAATCGCCGTCTGGCTGCTGAGCGGTTGGGGATCTCCCGCCGTACGTTGCAGTATCGTTTGAAGGAATACGGGCTGATGGGGGGAGTGGAAGCGGAATAGTCCGGTTGTTTTTCATGCGTTCATGTTACGTTGATTGTGAGTCACTAACAATCAACGTGGCTTCTTTCAACCTGCTTGTATAGAATTCAAGAATCTGATACGTTGCTTCCATGAAGATGTTTGTAAAACATTGTCGATATATTCGATTTGTATCCCTCTTGATCCCGTTATTTCTTGTTTTTATGGGAATGAGGGTTCCTGACTTTTCCCGGCCGCATAGGCCAAAGCCGATGCGGCGGGCGGTCCTGGATAAAACTCCGGTCCAGACCGTACTCCAATCTGTCGTAAAGATCGACGTAGATCCCGTAGTTACAAATCCGCATACTTTTTTTGTTCTCCTTGCCACGGAAAACTTTTTCCCTGAAGTACTCACCGTTCATTCACCAGTACCTCTTTTGTTGCAGAGTCCTTTCCCTCCGCGTGCTCCTCCTGTCTCACTTCGTCTTGCATAAGTAACAATCCATTTATCAGCAGGTTCCTTGACTCTGAATAAGGCGCAGTAGTGCGTCCGCTATTCTACAATTTCATACCTATAGGAGTATCCACCATGGTAAAGCGTGCATCGTTTTATGTCGTCTTCGTGTTTCTTGTATCTGCATTCATGACTGCCGGCTGTGCAAAGCAGGACGTTGTCAAGAAGGATGAGGGCATTTTGCCTGCGCAGGTCGCCAAACCGGTTGAGCAGTCTAAGTCCATCCAGCCAAAGACAAGTGTCGCAGCACCCAAGCAGGCCGCGACTCTACCGGTCACACAGGCCGCATCCGCACAACAACCACAGAAAACATCATCCATAGCGGAACTGCAATCTGCACTGGAAAGAATCTATTTCAATTTTGATTCCGCCACACTGTCTGACTCATCACGCGGCATACTTGCCAAAAATGCCGCGGCACTGGCGAAAGAAACTTCGTCACAAATACGTATTGAAGGTAACTGTGACGAGCGCGGTTCAGCAGAATACAACCTGGCACTTGGCGAACGCCGCGCCAAAGCGGCGCAACAATACCTGGTCACCATGGGTGTCAAGCAGGACCGTCTTTCCATCATCAGCTACGGAAAAGAAAAACCTGCCGTTCAGGGAAATGATGAGGCTGCCTGGAGTAAAAACCGTCGTGACGAGTTTGTAGTCGTAACAAAGTGATGCCGGCTCTGCTGGATATGTGTTTTTTGCACCGGGTCCCGTTCTCTTTCAACTTCCAAAGTTGTTAGGGAGCGGGACTGAAATTTCCGTTGTCTTTGTCTCGGCACTGATTATAACCCGGAATACCGGATACCCATGGAAACCCGTATATGAAACGAATCTCCGTAATTGTAATGGCTGTTGTAACAGCAGGGATACTGCGCACAAGTTGCTATGCTGACGACTGTACGTGTGATGATTGGATGAATAAAGGGGGGTATTGCGTTGACTATATCAAAACAAAAATCCCGACATTTCCAATCCCTCAAAATACCAAAGAGATAGCATCTCTAAAAAACAAGGGTATTCCTGATGTTGTGGAAGGCGATGTTGCCATGTTCAATTTCAGTAATTACTGGCACGTTGCGTATATTGAAAAAGTGCATCTGGATCAACAGGGTAATGCAACGGCAATCGACGTGAGTGAGATGAACTATGGCGGGCAACTGTCCTTTGGCGAGTATAAAACCAAATGGAAGCGAAAGAGTAGAAGCGAATGGAAGAGGGCTGTCTGTTGCGGTGTTACGGATAATTACGACGAGACAAGTTCGCGGAAAAATGTTGCTTTGAATACTGTAACGCAAATCTGGTCTCCTGTAACCGCAGAAGCAGTTAACGAAGAGCGTAATGACTCCGTTTTTGTCAAGGTCAGGGAGGTTTTTAATCGATTCCTCCTTTTTACGGAGAGAGAACTATGAATCACCCATATGTGACAATATTCCGAACCGTTTTACTAATTGTTGTAGCTGCCTGTTGCTGCGGTTTCAGTTGGGGCTTGGGAAAGTCCAATCCCTGCAATGAAGCGCGTGCCACCCTTGAAAAACTCTCTACAGTTACCGATCCAGTCAAACGAGTAAAACTGGAAGAGGCTGTTCTTAAATCATGCCCGAATGGTGCCGCCGGGTTGTTCATAAAAGCCCTGCAGTCAGAGAAAGCTTCCAAGCTTGATGCTGCCCTTTCCCTTTACCGCGAGGTCCTGGCTAAAGACGATACTATTGCAGAGGCCCACGGCAACCTCGGTCTGTTGCTTCTGGAACGAGGCAATGACGAAGAAGCTTCCGTGGAACTGACCAAGGGGCTAATGGGACGACCCGACCCCCGCTATCATCGTGCCTTTGCTCACATTCTGAATAATGGGTCGCTTCCTTCGCTAGCCCTGTTTCATTATGACGAGGCTCTAAAAGCTTTCCCCGATGACGTTGAAATACATGCTGGCCGAGCAGAGGCATATGTTCAGCTTGGGCAATTCGACAAAGCGGAAAAAGAGTATGAGCGTCTCAAGAAGTTAAAACCCAAAGACACAAGGTATATTCAGGGACTTGCCGATGTTTTCCGGAAATCCGGCCAAATTGATCGGGCGATTGAAGAGTTGCGGGTATGCGTTGGTGACAATTCTTCGGACAAGGAAGGTCACCGCCTATTGGCAGAAGTGTTGATGGAAAAAGGTGAACGTGAAGCTGCCCGTAAAGAATACCTTCTGGCAGGAATCGATGTCACCATAAATCCTGAGGATTTTGCCCGTAAAGGTGATGAATACATGAAAGTCCGGGAGTTCGGCCAGGCTATCGGCTCGTACCAAACGGCACTCAAGGGGCGGCCTGTATGGCCTGAAACTCAACATAAACTGGGAAAAGCCCTGATGGCAGCGGGTCGTGATGATGATGCCATGATAACCTTCAAGACTCTCATTAAATCAGGCTTCAAAGATAGCTCCGTTTTTTATGATTTTGGTCTGCTCCAGGAGCGGAGCGGCCAACTTGATGAGGCTATCTCTGCCTACCAATTGTCCATCAGTCTCGATCCGGAGAATGTTAATGCCCATCGGAGGCTGGCAGAGATATTTACCTGGCGCGGCAGTTTTACGGAAGCGGCAGCTCAGTACCGCGACCTTATACGGCTAAGAGAGGATAACCCCCTGTTTCACTTGAATCTGGGGCGAGTGTATGGCCGGATGAAAGATCTCAAAAATGCTGTGAATGAATATGAAACGGCGGTCCGGCTCGACCCGAACAACATTGAGGGGCACCGCGAACTGGCGAGAATAAGCGCACGGGGGGCTCAAACAGCAAAGGCGGAACACCATTACAAGGAAGTTATCAGGCTGAACAGCGAGGATGAAACGGCCCGAAACGCTCTGATAACCCTGTATGTTAAGCAGAAGCGCTTCGATGACCTGACAACATTTATTAAAGACTGGCTGGGCAAGGCGCCTGATGACCCTCAACGGCACTACCGTTTGGGGATTGTTTACGAGATCAAGAGAGAATATGACCTCGCCATAATTGAATATAAAAAATCGCTTGAGCTGCAACCGGATAACGCCAGGATGCTTTTGGCACTGGGACGAACGTACATGAAAACCGGGAGGCTTCCCGAATCACGCACGATGCTTGAGTCGGCTAAAAAGGCAGATCCTACGCTATCGGAGCCGCAGTTTCTCCTCAGTAGTATTACATTCAAACCTCAGGCTCATAAAAAGAGTCTGCGGAAAAATGCTGCAACAAAAAAATCCGCACGCAAAAAAGCTGCTCTAAAAAAAGCCAGCAGCAAAGCCAGGCACAAACATTGAGTTAAAAGATCTCACCGGGACTAGACTGGGTCCCAACACGCGATGCGAGATCTGTCTGAAAGATGAATGCATTGATAAGATCAACGCAAGGAGCTCGTTATGACATTTCTTTCAATAGTCATTCCTGTTTACAATGCAGAAAAAACCATTGCCGACTTGTGCCGGAAACTCGTACTGCTGCTTTCTGCCGAGTACCGTCTTGAGATTGTGTTGATAAACGACTGCAGCCACGACGGCACGGATGCAGTCTGTAAACAGCTTCATGAAGAACTTCCAGAAATTATAAATTATTCTAAATTATCACGTAACTTTGGTGAACATAATGCCGTGATGGCTGGGCTTAACCAGACACTTGGAGATTTTGTCGTAATCATGGACGACGATTTCCAGAACCCACCTGAAGAGGTATTGAAACTGTTAACAGAGATTCGGAAAGGATTTGATGTCGTCTATAGCAAATACCCCGTAAAAAATGACAGCGCATTCCGTAATTTGGGCAGTTACCTGAACGGTACAATGACGCGGGTTATTCTGAATAAGCCAGCTAATCTCTACCTCTCCAGCTTCAAAGCAATGAACCGTTTTCTAGTAAATGAGGTAATCAACTACACAAGTCCCAATCCCTATCTGGACGCCATAATTCTGCGCATAACCCGCAATATCGGGACCGTTGAGGTACGCCATGATCCACGCCGGGTTGGATCTTCCGGTTACACCATGAAAAAGCTCGCTTCACTTTGGGGAAACATCGTAGTTAGCTATTCGCTCATCCCTCTCAGATTATTGATTCTATTCGGTTTTATCATGACACTGATTGGAGGGTATGAAATTGCTGATATGGTGATCAGGGGGGTCATTCCAGTATTGACTGATTTGACTGATATTGAGGAGCTGAGTGCCGTCAGCATGTTTTCACGGGGATTCCAGTTATTGGCTACCGGTATTCTGGGAGAGTATGTCGGGCGCATCTATTTAAAACTTAATCAGGAGCCGCAATATATTATCAGGGAGAATATACTTCCAATACGACAGCTTAACTGAAGGGATACCAAAAATATGCGACTATGGTTTTTTAATTTTGATGGAACAATCTCGGAAAAAGCAACAGATCGTACCGCAGCAAGATTGGATTCCGCATGTGATGCGTTGTTGAGGAACATATCGGAAAAGTCATCTGATCAGGTGGTAATTATTTCAAACAGGAGCATTGACGATATTTCCGAACGTATCAATGTTCCTGGCGTTATCCTTGGCGGCTGCAACGGCATGGAATGGCAGCTCCCCAGCGGTTGTCGAATCGGTGCCTTCCGAGATCACGAGGACAATCTTATCCGAATGCGCACTGAAACAGTTTCTGAACTGTATGAAATGATTTCCGGACAAGGCTTCGAAATTGAGGATAAACTCTGGTCGATCGCAGTACATTCCGGAGATGCCGATTGTGGAATGTGGCGAAAGATCAGGAAGAAAGTTTCACTGTGGGCAATAAAGCATGACCTCACTTTTTACTGCGGACCTGATGAAATTGATGTTCAGATGATCCGGGGGTTTAACCGGTCAGTCGGTATCAATTGTCTTGTACGCCAGTTCAATATCGACCCGAATACCGATTCTGTCGTCTATGCGGGCCATGACGAGAGTGATTCAGCCGCCCTGTGGTGGACGATGTTTTTTGGCGGTACAGCCATCGTTGTTGGTAAAAAAATATCGGTGCCAGGGGCATTCCATGCGAAGGGGTGTTCGCACCTTGTTGCAATGATCGGCGCGCTTGCGTTGGTGTCATGACAATAATTCTGTTCTTGCTTTTGGGACTGCTTGCCGGGGTATTGAGCGGGTTAATCGGTATTGGAGGAGGCGTAATCATTGTACCGGCACTGGTGTTTGTTTTCGGCTATTCACAGCAAATGGCTCAGGGAACAACTATTGCCCTGATGGTACCGCCAATCGGAATCCTGGCGGCCTGGACGTACTATCAGAAGGGATATGTTGATGTGAAGGTCGCAAGTCTGATCTGTATAGGGTTTGTCGTTGGGGGCTTGCTCGGGTCAACAGTTGCTGCGAATTTGTCCCCGGTTATGTTGGAAAAGATCTTTGGCGGTGTCCTGCTGATTATTGCTCTTAAGATGCTGCTTGCTTGAACGGAACGTGCCAACTGTCGATTCGATGGTGAACTCGGTCGGCTTTGAAATCTATATGAACTCGTATACGATAAAGACACAAATAAATGTCATGAAAGCAAGGGCTACAAAAAACACCTCCTCAGCAATTTTTTCAACCCGAAGTTGCCGTCCTTGGTGACGTTTCCTTAGAGCAGAGTACGACATTATACATGATACAAGGAATAGTAAAGCGTCTAGAGCGAGCAATTCCTCACCATAGCTTTTTACATGAGTAAGCCTGCGGCTCATTATAAAAATTCCGATTACTGTGAGACAGACTCCGACAAGTGTCGCTGAGACTGTGAATATGTGGATAGTAATGTCGAACTCTACAAACTCGCGAGATGGTTTCTGACTCATGTAGTGTTGTTTTTCCTTTTTGATTTGAAGAGTTTCAAATAAGTCTGCTCCATACTGTTTCATCATAGAATAATCGGTTGAAAAAGCAACTTGAGAGGTGGTCTCGCTGGTTATTTGCCTTTTGAACGGATAAAATCGCTGCTGTACGGGAAACGAGGTGCAAAATCCTTCCTGCAAGTGCAGAATATGCACCGTTTCTTTGTGAAACAGCTGGTGTGCGTTGAAATAAATCTAACAATAACAGATAGATATAGATTTTTATGAAGTTGGTACGACTCGTGGAATAAAGACGGATAAGAAGTAAACAACCCACGAGGAGGTAACACAGATGAAAACGAAACAGATGATGGTAATGGGACTGGCAGCACTCTGCGCAATGGCTCTTGCAGGCGAAGCGTCGGCTCGCGGCGGCAAAGGTAATGGCGGCTCAAAAGGACAGGGGACGAGTAGCGCTACGTGTACGCAAACAGGCACAGCCGGAGCAACAACAACCCGCCCAGCCGGTTCCCAGCGCCGTGACGGTACCTTTCTGACCACCGGTACCACAGCCAATGGCAGCACGACCCGCCCTAACAACGGTAACGGTCTGCAGGACGGAAGCCGCTTGACCGGCACAACGACAGCACCGGCAACAACAGCAGCACCGTAGCAGGCAGAATCAAGCGGCTTCTGCGGGGGGCGGACGCGTCCCCCTCTCTTTATTTCATGTGCACCTCCCTGTTGGAGAACACCATGCAACCGACAAAAATAATCATATATCTGCTTGCAGCGTTATTCCTCTCGTCTCCGGTTGCCGCATATGCTTTCTGGGGAAGCGACAGTGACAGGCAGAGTGGCCTGAATCTGGAAACCGGCTATGATGCCAACACCGTTACATCAATGACGGGGCATGTCGTTTCCGTACAGGCAGGCGACGACCGCCGCAACGCCCAACTGGAGCTGGAAAGCAACGGCGCCCGTACCGTCGTGGTACTCGGTCCGCAAAGCTACTGGGTTCAACATGGCATTGCTCTCAAAGCAGGGGATATCATCACGGTGCGTGGTTCCAAGGCACAGGGGAAGGATGGAATTGTGTATGTCCTTGCCCAAAAAGTAACAGACCTCTCTCTCAATACCGCTGTTTCGCTGCGTAATGAATCAGGCCGACCTGCCTGGGCCGGCGGCGGAATGGGCAGTGGTTCCGGTCAGATGAATAACCGACCCGCCCAGATGCGTCAGCAATCGCCCGGCAGAATGGGTGGCGGCAGAATGGGACGGTAATACAAGGACTTGATAATGCGCATACTGCTTTTTACCGTATTTATGGTTGTATCGATAGTAATGAAAGCGCCCTCTTCTTTTGCTGAATCACCTCCGGCGAAGTACGCGCTCGGGCTTGGCCTGGAAATAGTCGGCGGCACCTTCGGCACCGGTTCCACCAGTACATACGTTACCGCCCCACTGGTCATCGACTGGTTCCCCTCGGAGCGGCTTGACCTTGAGCTGACTGTTCCGCTTTTGTATCAGCGGTCAACAAATATCGGGCATGCCGTTCTTGGCACGAATGCGCAGAGCACGGCAAAGAGCGTGGCACGCGGGTATATGAATGGTTCAGGAAGCGCCACGACGGCGTCAGGTGCCGGAATGAGCGGTGCGGGCGGTGGAGGGGGAGGCATGTCCGGCGGCGACTTCGGCCTGGGGGATATTACGCTGACCAGCGGCTATGTGCTGCTGCAGGAGGGTGATGTCGTGCCACGCGTCCGGCCAACGGTCTATCTGAAATTTCCTACGGCCGATGAAAGCAGGGGACTTGGTACGGGAAAGTTTGATTTTGGAGGTGGGGTGGCTGTTTCCAAATGGCTGGGTAACTGGCAGCCTTTTGCGGAGGGGCGCTATATTGTCCAGGGAGGCTCTTACAATGAAACGGGAGCGCTGGATTTTCTGACCGCTGATGCCGGCATTGGCTACAGTTGGAGCGAGAATCTGGCAACTTCGGCGTATGCCCGTTTTGGTTCCCGTCTGTTTGATGGCATGTCGGCACCGCTTGAAGCCCGTCTGAAAGTCGTGTGGCGATTTGGGGAGCGAACCTACACCGAAGTGTATGCCTCAAAAGGTTTTAGTGACGGAAGCCCGGATTATGGTGGAGGGGTTTCTCTCTTCAGGGAATTCTGATCAATAAAGTAACATGGTTGTAGATTGACATTGCCGCTTCATTGC
>JBAYTT010000135.1:0-11088 GCA_041675485.1 Pelobacteraceae bacterium
GGATCAACGTTAATGTAGGGGTCCAGTTTCTGCATGGTTACGCGCAACCCGCGGGCCTCCAGGAGAGCCCCCAGCGAAGCTGCCGCCAATCCCTTGCCGATCGATGAAACAACGCCGCCAGTGATAAATACAAACTTGGTTTTCATGGTATCTGCTCCTGAATATCAATCAATTCGTTTACGCTCTATTTATGTAATTTCCGGTACTGCTCCTGCGCTTTAAGCAAATCGTCGGGTGTGTCCACGCCAATCGATTCGAATTCGGTCTCAACCACACGTATTTTCACGCCATTTTCGATGGCACGCAACTGCTCAAGTTTTTCGGATATCTCTAAAAAGGTTGCAGGCATGGCGGCAAATTTCAGCAGAAAATCACGGCGATACACATACAGTCCAACATGTTTGTAGCAGAGTAATTTCCCGCTGCAAAATGATTCATCTTTCAGATCTTTCCATTTATCGCGAAAAAACGGGAGCGGAGAACGGGAAAAATACAGGGCATTGCCACGGTTGTCGGTAACGACTTTGACAACATTGGGGGAAAGAAAGTCATGAAGGCACTTGATGCGTGTTTTGACAGTTCCCATCTGCAGATCGGCCTCTTCAAGGAATGGCTGCAGTGCAAGGTCGATTATGGCCGGATCAATCAGCGGCTCATCACCCTGAACATTGACAATTATGTCGGCATCAAGCCCTGCGGCCACCTCAGCCAAACGGTCGGTACCCGTTTCATGGCTGGTAGAGGTCATCATTGCTTCTCCCCCGATCATGCTAACCGCATCAGCGATCCGCGGGTCATCAGTAGCAACTATCACCCGACTTACCAGTTTTGACTGGACGGCACGCTCATAAACATGCTGGATCATCGGACGACCGTCAATTTCCGCAAGTGCTTTGCCGGGAAAACGTGTCGAGGCATAACGGGCAGGAATAACCGCAGTAATTTTCATTCCGGAGCGACCTTCTAGATTCGGGGATAATGACGAAAACGTCAGGGGTCCTATGGTAGGACGTAACAAGCTACCGCAAAAGCAGAGGGGTGTCAAGGTGCGAACAGGAATCCGGGGGCAGAAGCAGTCTACAACCGAAGACGTGACTTTTATCCGGATCGCACACAATCAAATGCCTACCCGGAAATGATGGGGGCTAAACAAAACACTTCTGTTTCCTTTCCTGCTGACTCGAAAAGATCGGAAGCATCTACTCACGGAATGCCGCTACCCTCCCCCTGCCGACGAGAACCACCCCGGTTTCAGTGTTCATAACAATCTTCCTGCCGACTCGGCCCCCGACATCTTTGGCAACAACAAGAATCCGGAATTCTTCCAGCATCTGCATCGCCAGCGTGATGTTGCGGTCTCCAATAGAGAACATCTCCAGGCCTGTCCCGGTCACATTAGCCCCGCCGAATACCTTTGCGATCAAATGTTCACGGCGGCATCCGATTGACAAAACTTTGGCAAGCAACCTCTCCATGGCAATGTTGCCGTACTTCGGAGTTGCCAACCCCTCTCCGTTCCATAGCGGCAGCATGATATGATTCATCCCCCCCCTCCGGACGACCTGGTCCCAGAGACACACGGCTACGCATGAGCCAAGAACGGTACTGATCAGATATTCAAGTGGTTCGGCAAAGATGGTGCCGGGAAAAAGGAAATGCCTGTTGACCATCCCTTCACTGCCCACGCTGCCTATACCTCGCTCATATCATCAAAAAGGAACAGGTTGCCGGCCTCCGAAAATGAATCTTCATCATCCAGGATTGAACAGGGGGGAATGGAAATGGTAAACCGGGTTCCTTCTCCAGGAAAGCTTGTCAGAGCGATGCTGCCCTGAAGAAGATCGGCAAGTGCCTTGGTAATACTGAGTCCCAGACCGTGCCCCAGATGAGAGCGAGTTGTTCCGGTATCAAGCTGTACAAATCGGTCAAAAATACGCTGTTGATCTTCCGGTGCGATCCCGACGCCATGATCCTGAACAGAAATGTGCAGGCAACCATCCCCTCCAACAAAGTATGAGACCTCGACGACGCCCCCAGCATTGCTGTATTCGATCGCATTTGCCAGCAAATTGGAAACGATGACCTGAATCTTTTCCAAATCAATGATAACGATGCAATTTTCTTCATTTTTTGGCGGAATCAGCGTGAGTGAAACATTAGCTTTTTCAGCACTATAAAGAAACGAATCGATCAATTCACGCAAAGCCGATGCGATATGAACCTTCATGCAGTGAGGGCTGACCTCGCCCGCTTCCAACTCCGCCGCCATGAATATATTTCGAAGCTGAAAATCGAGGTGATTTGCTTCCGCACCGATCAACGAAGACAGGGATGATATCTCCTCATTTCCTGCCCCAACTATCGCGATTTGGCTGGCCAGTCCCATAATTACGTTGAGCGGATTATTTATTTCGTTGCGAATATTGGAAAGGAAATTACTCTTGATTGATTCTGAGCGCTCCAATCGTTCATTCATGTCAAGCAACTTACTGTTAACCACACTCAAATCGGAAAAAGCCTTGCGGCTTTGGGCAAATCGGTTTGACAATTCCTGAATCAACTCATCATCGGTTGTATTCATGCACGACTCCCCTGGTCATCTCCATTATCGCCGGCCTCAACCAGACTGAAAATTTCCTTTGAAAGGGAATCGGGATCAAATTTAGCCACGAACCTGTTGGCGCCAGCCTGTTCGGCTTTGAGTTGATTGGAGGGATTACTCATCGAACTGTGCAGAATGACCTTTAGATCCTTGTAGTTGTTATGTGCCCGCAAAGCACGCGTAAAGGTAAAACCATCCATGCCGGGCATTTCGATATCGGATATAACCAGATCAACCAGGGCATGATGCTTTTCGAGGTATTCCAGCGCCTTGTCGGCCGACATCATGGCTATATTGGAAAAGCCCATTTTATCAAGCACCGATTGCAGCAGCAGGATCGCGGTACGTGAATCATCGACCACCAGCACATGTCGCCCGCTCCCTTTCCCTTCAACTCCGGTCATGGCAACACTCGAAAGATCTCGATCTATGCCGACAACGCTGCAAAGGATCGATTCAATATCCAGCAGCATGATTGTCTCACCGCTATCCGCATAGGCGATTGCCACAAGAGACAATGCATTTACTCCTTCCGGCTTGTGAATATCCTGCCAACTGCGGGTCAGGAGTGTGTCCGGAGCGTGGACGATAAAAGCTGTCAGTTTGCGGTTATATTCGCAAATGATAATGTAGGCCAGCTCATCACGGAAGTTTTTTGCTGAGAGCCCAACAGCTTCGGACAGGTCGATGACAGCCAGGGCGTTACCCCGAAAATCGAGCGCTCCCTTCACTGTCGGATGAGAATTGGGCATGCGGTTGATACTGCGAGGGCATTCAATAATTTCAATTATCTTGAAAACGTTGATGCCATAGAGCTGATTATCAGTAAGACGAAAGGTCAGCATCTCCATCTGGTTGGTTTGGGAAAGATTTGTACGCTGAAGCGCTTCTTCGAGTGATGAACCCATATATTACCTCCGAAGTATTACCGCAGAATCTGGACCAGGGGAACTTTCGATTAAGAGAGCATCATCGGCACAACCGCAACACTTCTGCCGCAATATTTTGCAGCGGCATCACCTTGTTGACCCCGCCGAGTTTGACCGCCTCGAAAGGCATACCGTAGACCACGCAGGTGGCCTCATCCTGGGCGATGGTTACCACCCCCGCATCGAACATTTCCTTCATGCCATGGGCACCATCATCCCCCATGCCGGTCATGATGACTCCGACGGCATTCTTACCGGCATAGCGGGCGGCTGAGCGAAAAAGCACATCCACCGAAGGGCGGTGGCGCGACACCAGGGGACCATCCTTGATTTCGACATAATACCGTGCACCGCTGCGCTTAAGCAGTGTGTGATGATTACCAGGGGCAATCAGTGCCCTGCCACGCACAACTGTATCGTTATCCTGAGCTTCCTTGACCGTCACCCTGCAGATGGAATCGAGCCTTCTGGCAAAAGCCGCCGTGAAATTTTCCGGCATATGCTGCACGATGACAATACCGGGAGTATCCTCCGGAAGCATCTCCAGAAAGACTCTGAGCGCCTCGGTACCACCGGTGGAGGCACCTACCACCACCACCTTTTCGGTTGTCTGGATCATTGCCTTGGAATTGGGCTTTTCCATGATGACATCGGCGGTGTACTTTGGCGACACCTCCTTCATGGTACGCATCGCCCGTAGCGGACCCAGACGAGCGGCAGCAGCACCTTTTACCGCATCACAGATGCGCATCCTGGACTCTTCAATGAATTGTTTCGTACCCATTTTTGGCTTGGTGATAATATCGACGGCGCCATACTCGAGTGCTTTCAGCGCCGTCTCATTGCCACGCTCGGTCAAACTGGAGCACATGACAACGGGAATAGGATGCTGACTCATCAGTTTCTGGAGAAAAGTAATTCCATCCATGCGAGGCATTTCAACATCCAGGGTAATCACATCCGGAATAATTGTTTTCAAGCGCTCAGCAGCCAGGATCGGATCAGCAGCGCTGCCAACCACTTCAATTTCAGGGTCGGAATTGAGAATATCGCACAATGTCTGGCGTACCAACGCTGAATCATCAATTACCAGAACCTTTATCTTTTTCATTGGATAGTATCCTTACAAGTTGAATGGTTGTTCGCACGCATCCGACGCATAAAAACATCCCCGGTTCCTGTACAAAAAAAGAGCTTGCGCCCCCGCATTCCACCGGTATCACGGGCGGAGACCCGCAACCCCAGTGAAGCCAGCACAGCCTCTGCCCGCGCTACGTTCTGGTCTCCCACGGTCCCCCTGTCAGGCACCATCTCTGGTGAATTCAGCACCTGCGCTCCCCCGAACAGCTTGATGACAAGATCGTTTCCGGCGTCATGTTCCCTCACCTTTTTATACAGATACTGCAGAGCGGTATCAACATAGCGAAGATCGCTTTCCCGCCCTGAATTGTCCGGCAGCATGGCGTGACAAATTGCAGCAAAACCGCGGGAAGCAGAAAACATGGTAACAGCCACACAAGAACCAAGTACGGTCGAAACAAGCACCGGTTCGCACGTTACCAGTACATCCCCCGGCTTGAGATAGACACTTCGAATATGTGAATCGATCAGTTTTTTCATATTACAGGACACAGCGGAAATAAAAGGGGGCAAGAACAGACTTAAAACCCGCATACTTCCCCATGTACTTGCCCCCCGGATCCTTTATTCTTTTCTGTACACCGTCGATGCAACCGGCTTGAAATCAACATCCAGACCGCTCAGCGTCTCTGAATGCCCGATGAACAGAAATCCGCCTGGTCGCAGTTGACGATGAAATTTTCTCATCAAGGTCTGCTGGGTCTGTTTGTCGAAATAAATTACCACATTACGGCAAAAGATGATGTCCATCTTCTCAGAAATACCGAAATCGTCATCCATGAAGTTGATCCGCCGAAAAGTGACCAGTGAACGTAGCTTCGGGGATATCCGCACGAGAGATCTGGATTTTTCGCGACTGCGCATCAGGTATTTTTTCTTCAGGTTCAGCGGAATGGGATCGGTTCTTTCTTCAGGATAGATTGCGGTCTTGGCAGTCTGCAAAACCTGGGAACTGATGTCCGAGGCGGTGATGGCGGCCCGAAAGCCAGGACGGCCATCAGCAAACTCTGACAGCACCATCGCCAGGGTATACGGTTCTTCTCCGGTTGAGCAACCGGCGCTCCAGACACGTACCGGATCGCGCAACACATCACCACGTGCCTGGAGGATAGCGGGCAATGCCGTCTTGACCATATAGTCGAAATGAACCGGTTCACGAAAAAAATCTGTTTTGTTGGTAGTCACAACATCAATCATGTGGATGAGTTCAGTCGCTCGTCCCTCCCGATTGAAGACATAGTCGCTGTATTCTTCGAACGAAGCAATGGAGGTGGCCTTAAGCCGCTTCTGCAGACGCGCTTCAAGCATGGTCTTTTTGACTGGCGGCATCTTGATGCCGATATTGTCGTAAATAAAACCGCTGAATCGTTGAAATTCCCGATCAGACAAGGTTGCCGGCAGGCGGGGGTTGATGTTGTCATGGGAATTTGTCACTCATCATCCTTTCATGTCAATCCTGCACCAGATTGGCCAGTTCATTCGATGAAAACACCTTGTCAATATCCAGAATCATGACAAAGCGTCCATCCACCTTGCCCATGCCGCGAATAAAGTCAGTATTCATTTTCGTACCGATATGGGGGGCCGGTTCGATGCTGTCCGGCTCCATCTCGACCACCTCCTGAACCGAATCGGCCAGAGCTCCCAATACCGTGGTATCGCCATCCATATTGATCTCCACCACGATGATACAGGTGTTGACGGTCTGCTCGGTGGCACTCATGCCAAACTTGAGACGCATGTCGATGACCGGCACCACACTGCCACGCAGGTTTATGACGCCGCGCATAAATTCGGGGGTCTGGGGGACCTTGGTTATATTGGTAATTTCAAGGATTTCGCGCACCTTTGCAACATCCAGGGCAAAAATCTCGTCAGATAATTTAAACGTCAGATATTGAACCGTTTCGGTTATTCCCGCTACGCTCATAAAAAAGCTCCTTTAGAAGGGTCATGGGTAAGAAGTAAAGCCCCCTCCCGCACGGGAGGGGCGTCTTCAAGCCACAATTTAAAATTTCTCAAATTCGTCATCAAGATGATCCGGACCGGCTTGGCCGAGGTCCAGATTGATGCCGCCACCGGGGGTACGCTTGGCAGGCGCAGCTTTTCCCTTTATGCCAACATGAGCTATCTTCATTTTTTTGCCCTGCCTGGCAACGGGTTGACGAGGAGCTCGGGAATGAGTGCCGCCATCGATTTTAAAGAAGGCAACCGCATCGCTCAGCTGTTCGGCCTGGCCTGAGAGTTCTTCCGAAGTGGAAGCCATTTCTTCCGATGCAGAAGCGTTCTGCTGGATAACCTGATCGAGCTGCTGGATAGCCTTGTTGATTTGCTCGGCGCCGGCATCCTGTTCCTTGCTGGAGGCGGTAATTTCCTGCACCAATTCCGCCGTACGCTGGATGTCCGGCACCATTTTGGTCAGCATCTCGCCTGCCTGCTCCGCTATGGCCACGCTCCGGGTGGAAAGCCCGGATATTTCACCGGCGGCAGACTGACTCCGCTCAGCCAGCTTGCGAACTTCAGAGGCAACCACGGCAAAGCCCTTGCCATGTTCACCGGCCCGGGCAGCTTCGATGGCTGCGTTCAGCGCCAGCAGGTTGGTCTGGCGGGCAATTTCTTCGATAATCGAGATTTTGGTGGCGATCTCCTTCATGGCTGCAACAGTTTCAATAACGGCCTTACCGCCTTCTTTGGCATCAATCGAACTCTTGACGGAGATTTTCTCCGTCTGCATGGCGTTGTCGGTATTCTGGCGAATACTGGAGGCCATCTCTTCCATGCTGGAGGAGATTTCTTCAGCACTGGCTGCCTGCTCTGTAGCACCCTGCGACATCTGCTGGGCAGTGGCCGACAACTGCTGGCTTCCGGAAGAGACATTGTCGGCAGCAGACATGACATCACCGACCACGTGTCTCAGCTTGTCGACCATGTTTTTGATCGCTTCCAGCAATTGACCGGTTTCATCCTTGCTCTTGGCTTCTACCTCCACGGTCAGATCGCCGGCAGCCAGACTATTGGCAACAGCTACGGCCTCGGTAAGTGGTTTTACTATTCCGCGTGTCAGGAAGAATGCGGTGAATATTGCTATCAGAATCGCACCTGCTCCCAACCCTAACATCGTGTTGCGGGAGGAGACATAATCCTTTGACGCCTCTTCGAAACGTATTTTGTTACGCTCCTTATTGTGGTCGGATAATTCACCAAGCGTTTCTTCCAATTTGCGACCAGCCGGAGCAGCCTCCTTGGATAAAAATGACGCTGCTTCAGCATCCTTTCCCGCCAAGGCCAGTTCGATTACTTTGCTATTGAGTGTTGCAGCGACACTTGTCGCCTCCTTTATTTTAGCTATAATTTCATACGCCTTCTTGTCATCCTTGGTTGTCAATTCCTCGACTTTTTTCAGACTGGTCCCATACTCTTCCCTGTATTTTACAATCCTCTGTTGATATTCCTGACGCTTTTCAGGGTTGGAATTTATTAAAATATTGCGCAGATTAATGAAGATATTCATGGTACTGTCATCAATGTCGGCACACAGTTCAAGGCGAACATTGTTCACCTTGACGACGCGTTCCAGATTATCTTCAATTCCAGCCATACTATGCACACCTTCCCAGATCAGCACGACCATTATCACCAGCAGCAGACCAAATCCGAGCGCCATCCTTTTACCGATCTTCATGTTTGCAAACATACTTCCCCCTTGCCGTGTGAAATAGTAACGTGTGATCAACAACTTTGTATGAGTGTAGCAGGGGATTTACAGGTTTCAAGGCGGGAAGATGATAATTGGAAAATAAGTTTTTCTTCCTTTCTCCCTGGAAATACACTTACGGGAAGAAAGGAAGAATGAACCATAACAACTAGGCCGACTTCTGTTCCAGAACTTCTATTGACTGCAATAAAACGCCCATATCCAGGATCAGAGCTACTGTTCCGTCACCAAGAATTGTGGCACCGGAAACACCCTTCACATCGCGGTACAGCTTGCCGAGGGACTTGATGACAGTCTGGTGTTCACCTACCACGTGGTCAACCACGAAACCGACCTTGGTGCCATGGATATCGGCAATAACGATCTGCTCGATATCAGGGCGCTGATCTGCGATACAAAAATGCTGACGCAATGGAATATACGGGATGATGGCGCCACGCACGTTAGCCAGATTGCGGCCATGCGAATTTTTAATATCCTCGCGGGTCAACTCCACGCACTCCTCAACGGCTGCCAGCGGCAGCACGAAATGGTCTTTGCCGATTTTTACCAGCAGGCTATCGATGATCGCCAGGGTCAGCGGGATCTTGAGGGTAATTGTCGTGCCTGAGCCACGCACACTGTCCACCGCAATAGATCCACGCAACCCTTCTATGCCGCGCTTGACAACATCCATCCCGACGCCTCGTCCGGAAACACTGGTCACCTTGGCAGCAGTTGAAAAACCGGGAGAGAATATCTGGGCATATATTTCACGGTCGGATATATCCGCAGCTGCGGAAATCAGGCCGTTATCAATGGCCTTGGCACGGATGGCATCACGGTCAAGCCCGGCGCCGTCATCCCGGATCGTGATCAGAACCGAATCTCCGGAATGTTCGGCCCCCAGATAGACCGTGCCGATGGATGATTTGCCGGCAGCACGGCGCGCTTCAGGCATTTCAATGCCATGATCGATACTGTTGCGAATGATATGTACCAGCGGATCGTTCAGCTTTTCGATGACAGTCTTGTCCAACTCAGTGTCCGCCCCGAATGTTTCCATTTCAATCTCTTTGCCCAATTCCTGTGACAGATCCCGCACCAACCGCTTGAACTTGCTGAAGGTGCTGCCGATCGGCAGCATGCGAATGTTGAGGGCGGTGTCGCGCAGTTCGTTGGTAAGGCGTTCAACCTCTTCCGATATGGCGATAAAGGTTGGATCCCCCCCGGCAAAGGAAACCTGGGTCAGATGCGCCTGAACCGTTACCATTTCGCCAACCAGATTGATCAACTGGTCCAGGCGTTCGGCCGGAACGCGGATGCTGGCGGCGGCTTCCTGCTGTGGCGCCTCGCTCCGCTCCTTGCGTACACTTTTGACATGCAGCTGTTCGACCAGAGCAGACTGCACCTTCTCTGGAGTTACGATGCCCTGTTCTACCAGTATCTCGCCAAAGCGCTTCTGCAACAGCAGCACCTTCTGCATCTCGACCGGCGATAAGTCGCCGCGCTCAACCAGGATGTCACCAAGTTTCTTGTATCCCTGCTCACGATCAATCAGACCACTGCTGTCGATCAATTCGATCCTGATATCGCAATCGTCCTCAACAAAGATAAAGACATCCTTGATGGCGTCCTCGCCACGGGTCGTCGTCAGGATGATATCCCAGTAGATATAGCAGTTTTCTCCCACCAGATCTTCAAGAGGAGGTACTTCGTCGAATTGGGCTACAACATGGGAAGTGCCGAGAGTGCGCAGTTCATTGATCAAGGATATGGGGTTGGTGCCGCACATGAGGATGTTTTGGGAAGGACGGAAGCGGATCCGCCAGGTGCTCTCATTGGCCAGGTCTTCCTCTGACAATATGGGGAGCTCAATGGCAGGCACCTCACTGGAGCCTTTTTGCGGCAGTTCAAGCTGCGGCACCAGTTGACGGAGGCCGGCAATTATCTCATCACCCTCGCTCCGGTCAACGTCTTCACCGGCCGGGATATTGAGCAGATAGGAGATGTGGTCTCGAGATTTGAGCGTCAGGTCAAGCAGGCGCTTGGTGACGGTCATCTGGCCATTGCGTACCATATCGAAAACCGTTTCGACCTCATGCGTAAATGAGGCGATCTCGTCAAAGCCGAACATGGCACCTGAGCCTTTGATGGTGTGCATGGCACGGAAAACGCGATTGATCAGGTCATTGTCATCCGGCGTTTCTTCGAGATCAAGCAGAGAGGTTTCCAGCTCGGCCAGCAGTTCTCCGGCCTCTTCGCGATACGTTGCTATGGCTTCTTCCATCATGGGAACACCCCTAATTCAAATTATGAAGTTTGAATTTTATAAGTATGAAACTTACATCACGTCATAATTCAACATTCATACGTTTCAGCGGTCACTACCCCAGCACCTTTTTAACCACCGCTATCAGCTGTTCCGGCTTGAAAGGCTTGACAATCCAGCCGGTGGCCCCGGCCGATTTCCCTTCTGCTTTTCTTGAGTCCTGCGATTCGGTTGTCAGCATGACAATCGGGATGAATTTGTTCAGGGATCCGGCACGAACTCCCTTGATAAGACCAATGCCATCCATATTGGGCATATTCAGGTCGGTAAGCAGCATATCCACCTTCTGGGCATTCAGCTTATTGAGGGCATCCTGGCCATCGACCGCCTCGACAACGTCATAGCCGTTCTGTTTAAGCGTAAATGCCACCATCTGCCGAACGCTGGCCGA
>JBAYTT010000136.1:0-11040 GCA_041675485.1 Pelobacteraceae bacterium
GTACGGGCCAGAAAAACTGAACAGGATATTCCACGCTCAGAGGAAGAGCGGCGTCCTGAAGTACCATCAGACTCTGAAAAAACAGTGACTGCAAAACGTTCGGCAGAAGTTGCCAAGGGGTTCATCCTGAAAATAAGGGTTACCCAGAACGGCACGCTGACATCAACTGTGGACGACTCGGTATCACAGCAGCATGAACTCACCATTGGAGATGTTATCGAGTGGAAGGCAGAAAAAAAAGTCACACTTGATTTGAGTAATGCCGGTGGAGTTGAAGTGGAATTGAACGGCAAACCCTACAAATCGCTCGGGCTTCCCGGCAAACCCGCCTATGTTGAGCTTGACGCCGACGGAGTCAAACAATAAATCAGGGCGTTCTCAGCTTATGATGTGTGACTACCGGGTTCAATCAAAAAAAGAAATTCAAAGTCTTGACAGTCCGCTGCTCCATGCTAGACTTCCTGTACTTCGAACCGTGCAGGAGCTCCACCGTGGAACAGGAATTTAAAAGAATACTGGTTGTGGATGATGAAGAAAATGCCCGGGTGGCGCTTTCCAAGATTCTTGCTCATGACGGCTATGACGTCTCTTCAGCAAAGAACGGGGTGGAGGCTCTTAATTATCTGCGAAGCAAAGATGTAGAACTGATCATTACCGATCTCAATATGCCGGAGATGAATGGATTGATGTTTTTGCGCGAGCTGAACCGCAGCCATCCGGCCAGCAACGTCATCATGATTACCGCTTACGGTGAAGTTGAGTCGTATCTCGAGGCGATGACGCTGGGTGCTTTTGAATACATCAACAAACCGGTCAAATATGACGATCTCAAAAAAGTGATCAACAAGATTTTCAAATCCGTCTGACAAGCCGCACATTTTAGGAGGAAATCCATGAAGCCGTTTACAAAAATCCTGACTGCCATCGATTTTTCTGAAAATTCCGAGTGTGCTTTTGACTATGCCCTGACACTGGCAACTCAGTTCAATGCCGAACTCACGATCATTCACGTCATCAACGAGCCGGTTGATTTGCGTGGCTTCTATGTGCCGCATATCTCTTTTGAACAGCTTGAGAAAGAGATCGAAGATGGAGCCACTAAAATGATGGAAACCTTCTGTAGCTCGAAGCTAGGATCATTTTCAAACTATAAAACTGCAATAGTGACCGGGATACCGTACGACGAAATCACGGCTGCTGCCGCCAGAATTGATGCATCCCTGATTGTGATCGGTACTCATGGAAGAACCGGTCTTGACCATATCCTTTTCGGCAGTACTGCAGAACGGGTTGTTCGCTCTGCAAGCTGCCCGGTTTTGACGGTCAGGCTGCCGGCAGTCTAGCGGTGAAGTCCGGAAAGAGTTTCGAAAAGAGATCCCTCCATGTCGAAAGAGTCTGCACCTGATGACAAAAAAATATCTGTTGTCATTATTGACGATGACAAGAACATCCTTGAGCTGACCTCGCTGATACTCTCTAAGAACGGTTTTCTACCATATGGTGCAAGTCGTGCTCAGGAAGGGTTTGAGCTTATTTCCCGTCATGCACCGGAACTGGTTTTGCTCGACTACATGATGCCCGAGATGGATGGCTTGACTGCGCTTCAGCAGATCAAGAGCCGATTCCCGGATACGTATGTTGTGATGTTCACCGGTAAGGGGAGCGAAGAGGTCGCCGTTGAATTGATGAAAAACGGCGCTTCGGAGTATATTCTTAAGCCGTTTAATAATCGAAATCTGGTTGAACGGCTGGAAAATGTACTGAGAATCAGGGAAATTGAGCTTCACAACCGGGAGCTTCAAAAACAGCAGGAGCATCTCCTTTTTGAAATTGAACAATGGAACCTTGAACTCCAGAAGCGGGTACGTGAAAAGTCCGAGGCACTTCAGAATGCTCATGAAGAGATTGTCCGGTCTGAAAAACTGGCGGCGATGGGCTATCTTTCTGCTGGTATGGCTCACGAAATCCGCAACCCACTCAACTCCATTTCCCTTTTTGTCCAACTAATGCGTCAGACAACAACGGAACCGGATCAACTTGAGCATCAGGCTAAAATCCTGAAAGAGGTTGACCGGATAGATTCGATTATCAGGAAATTGCTGGATGCCTCCCGGCGGACTCGCGCCATCTCGTCCAATGTGCAGATCAATCAGGTTATCGATAGTGCAATTGAAGCTTTTACGCCTCAGATTGAAACCAGAAAAATACTGGTCGATCGGCAATATCATTGTATACCTTCCCCTATTACTGCTGACCCGGCTGAGTTGGAACAGATCTTCACCAATCTTTTTCTCAATGCTCTGGATGCAATGAGCCGTGGCGGTCGACTTTCCATTGAGGTTTTTGAAAAGGACGGCCGGGTTGTTGTAAGGGTTGCCGATAGCGGCAACGGCATTGCGGAAGAGGTCCTTCCCAGTATATTCGAGCCGTTTTTCAGTACAAAAAGCCGCGGCACGGGAATGGGGTTGCCCGTTGCCCAGCGGATTGCCCGCATGTACGAAGGAAGTATGGAGGTTGAATGTTCGTCACCGGAAGGAACTACCTTCCGCCTGGAGTTTCCGGTCTGCCGCTGAAAACATTCGCCTTTCTTTTTTCGGTTGAGGTGGTGTAGTATACTTCAATTCATACTATCCTTTCCAGCGTGTACCCCAATGACCGAATCGCTCAAAAAAGTTCTTATAATTGATGACGATCCGTTTTTCCTGAAAGTCTTGACCGACAATTTCAGTGACAATGGTTTTACCGTGTTCAATGCCAATGACGGCATTGAAGGGGTAAAGGCCTTTATTGAAACATCCCCCGATGTCGTTATTTCCGATCTTGTCATGCCTCGCATGGGAGGGGTGAGCACCTGTATGGAGATCGGGCGGCTGGCCGGTGACACTCCGCCGGTGATTGTTCTGCTGACCTCCATGTTTCAGGAAACTCCACATGAACATGATGCTCCTGAAATGGGTGCCAGGATTCATATCCCCAAGTCCACCCGCCCGGTGGATATTGTCATAATCGTCGAACAGCTCCTGGAGCGTGGAAAGTATCTGTCGAGCTGATCTCATGCCTTTTATCTATCGTAATTTATCTCTCTCCCCCCATGATCGTGAAGACACGCTCCCTGCATTGCTGGCAGCAAAACTTTCCATTCCTCCTGCATCTCTGCGCGATGTTCTCATCATCCGCAAAGGGATAGATGCCCGTAAAAAGCCGAACATCAAGCTGATTTACACGCTCTCCTTTTCTGTTGATGAAGCGTACCGGGTGTGTCTTGGCAGTGACCCGGCGCTTGAATGGCAAGACGAAAAAAGTGCTGGGGTTTTGGCACGGATTCAGTCGCCCCAACGCATTGTTATTGTCGGCAGCGGTCCGGCCGGACTTTTTGCAGCCCTTCGATTGGCCGAATACGGGCTGACTGCAACGATCGTCGAGCGCGGTGAGCCCGTGGAGGAACGGGCGCTTTCCGTGCAGCGCTTCTGGAAGGATGGTGTTCTCAACCCCGAATCCAATGTCCAGTTCGGTGAAGGTGGCGCCGGAACGTTTTCTGATGGCAAGCTGACCTGCCGCTCCAAAGATCCGCTGGTACAGTGGGTGTTGGAAAAGCTGGCGCTGTTCGGAGCGCAACCGGAGATACGCTACCTTGCCAAACCGCATATCGGCACGGACCGATTGAGGGTAGTAACCAGTGCAATCAGGCGGGAGCTGCTTGAAAGGGGATTTGTTATCCGCTTCGGTTGCCGTATGACCGACCTGACTATCAGCGGTGGCCGTATTAAAACAGTGACTTTGAACGATGCGGAGGAAATCCCGTGCGACCATCTGATCCTGGCCACAGGACATAGCGCGCGGGATACGTATGAACTGCTGGAACAGTTGAATATTCCGCTTCAACGTAAGCCGTTTGCAATGGGACTCAGAGTCGAGCATCCGCAGGCATTGATAAACCGGATCCAGTATGGCAGTCAGAAACAGGCAAACCTGCCGGCGGCTGACTATGCCGTTACCTGGAACAATCGTTCGAGCGGTCGTAGCGCCTATTCTTTCTGCATGTGCCCTGGCGGGGTAGTAGTCGGCGGGGCCTCCGAAGGGGGGGGGGTTGTTACCAACGGCATGAGCGGACAAATGCGCAACTCGCCGTACGCCAACAGTGCCCTGGTCGTCAATGTTCGGGAAGATGATTTCGAAGGCCCGGGGCCGTTGTCCGGGGTACGGTTGCAACGCAGGTGGGAACAACGGGCATTCGAACTTGGTGGAGGAGGATTCAGGGCCCCGGCCCAAAACCTGCTCGATTTTTTGCGGCTTCCGGGGAAAGGGGTTGTTAGAACAAGCTACCGTCCCGGCATCTGTGAAACAGAACTGGATACAGTACTGCCGTCGTTTATCATCGATACTCTCCGGGAGGGAATTGCTGATTTTGGCCGCAAGCTGAGGGGATTTGTAACCGCTGAGGCAACCCTGATCGGGATTGAGTCCCGTACCTCTTCACCGGTGCGTATCCTGCGCGACGGAATGTATGAGTCAGTCGGGGTCAAAGGACTGTATCCTGCCGGTGAGGGTGCCGGTTATGCCGGTGGCATCATGAGCTCCGCGGTAGATGGTATCAAGATCGCCGATAGTATTGCGAACCGTTTGGCTGCCGACTAGGTCGTTTCGGCACGTTGCTGGATAAACCTGCTATACCCCAGGTCTGTTCCTTTTATGTGGCAGACCAGCCAGTCTACCAAAAACTCAAGGATGTTTTTGCCCATTTCGTGTCCGTCGTTAAAGTTTCGCTGAATTTCCTGCAACCGCGAGACAAACTCATCATGCTCCTTGCGATGAGCCGCCAGTCCGGGATAGTTGCACGAGAGCATCAACCGCTCTTCTGCACTGAAATGTTCAGTCACGTAGGTAATCAGCTTCCAGATCACCTCTCCAACTGCTTCAGCGCCGTCTCCTCTCTTGACTGCCTCATTCAGATTGTTGATCCAGCCGAAGAGAGCTTTGTGCTGCTCGTCAATGGTTGAAATGCCAAGTGCGATACTTTCGTCCCATTCAAAAATAGCCATGTCTGTTCACCTCTATTCTAGAAACTATCCTGTTTGTCAGGGTTTGGGAATATCCAGCTTCAGATCAAGCTCCCGGACTTTTCCCAGTGTTGTGAGCGGCTGGTCGAATTTTGCGGAATCTCCGATAACAACGAGCTTGAACGCGTCCGGGTGCAAATATTTTCGGGCAGCGTTCAGGATATCCGCTTTCGTTACCTTGGCAATATTGTCTCGATACTGTTCAAGATAGCCGTCGGGATAGCCGTAATATTCGAGCCGGGCACGCTGGGTTACAATCGAAGCGGGGCTGGTGAAGCCGAACATGAACGAGTTGATCATGTATTCCCGTGCGGCACTCAATTCACTGTCACTGACCGGTTCTTTCGTAAGTTCGGCGATAATTTTTTTCATCAGATTGATCGCTTTGACGGTGGATTCCGCTTTGGTCTCTGTCTCGGCTATAAAGCTGCCGGTAAAACGGCGACCGATGTCAAAGTGGCTTCCGACGCTGTATGCGAGTCCCTGATTGGTGCGAATCTCCAGCGTCAAGCGCGACGTGAAGCTTCCCCCAAGAATGTAGTCCAAAAGGCGTATGGCATAGATATCAGGCGAGTCCTTGCTCAGACCCAGGTGGCCCATGCGAATGACCGTCTGGTTTACGTCCTTTTTACCGTAAAGCACCTCAGCCTGAAACTGCTGCTTCGGTTGTGGCACCTCGGGCAAAGCCAGGACGTTGGGGTGTTTTTCCGGTGTAAAGGTTGAATTGAGTTCCTTGAGCAGGGCGGTTCGATCAAAATCGCCTGAAACTGCAAGGATCATGTTGTCAAGCCGGTAATAACGGCGATGAAACTCAACCATATCCTGGCGGGTTACGGAGCCGATAGACCTAAAAGTCGCAATTTCACCCAAAGGATGGCCGGCATAAATGGCCCGGTTGATCTCGCGTCCGGCAATTTCTTTTGGGTCGTCATTTTGGCGCCGCAACGCCTCAATTATCTGCTTGCGGGTTATTTCAATCCGTTTTTCGCTGAAGTCGGGACGCAACAGGACATCGCTGAACATTCGGAGGGTACGGCTGAAGTTCTTTTTGAGCGCCGTCAACGAGACGGTTCCCATATCGCCGCCGACTCCGCTTTCAACTGCCGAAGCCATGAATTCGAGTTCGTCGTCCATTTCTTCCGGTGTCATGCCTCCAGCGCCGCCGCTTCGCATGACGCTTCCGACCATGCTGGATAGCCCCGATTTCGTTGCCGGTTCATAGACTGAACCAACGCGTATCATTGCGGTCATGTTGATAATCGGCAATTCGGTATCGCGCAGAAGATAGACCGGCATTCCGCACTCCAGAACAACCCGCTCTGCTTTGGGAATCTGAAACGCCAGTTCAGGAAATGTCATTGTGCGCGGATTCGCCAGTGGCTGGTCGCCGGCGCAGACCGAAGTGACCCAGGTGATCAGAAAGCAGATGGAAAGGAGAAGCCGTCTCATTTGTCACCCCCTTTTTTGGTGATAAATCCGACGGTGCGGTTCTCGCGGGTGAAATAAGTGGCGGCAACCCTCATAATGTCTGCCGGAGTGACACTGGCGATTTTACCGCGATGTTCGGACATATAGCGCCAACTACCGGTTGTCGCCTCGTACTCGGTCAGGTTGCGTGCGAGACCGCCATTAGTCCCCATCCGGCGAGCCTCTTCATACTCGATTTTGTTGAGGATGCGCTGCAGATCCCGTTCGGATACAGGAGTAGTTTTGAGCAGATCCAGCTCGGTCTGGATGGCGTCCTCAACCTCTTTCACCGTATGCGGGGCACGCGGATTGGCGCTGATTACGAACAGATTCGGATAACGGTTGCCCGGTGCATCAAATGCTCCGATATCAGAGGTAATCTGTTTTTCGATCACCAGCTTTTTGTAAAAGCGAGAGGTCCGGCCACTCCCCAGGATCATGTTGATCACGTCAAAAACGTAGTCATCCGGGGTGTTGACGGCAGGTTTGTGAAAGCTGATCATCACTGTCGGTTCAGCCTCGGCCACCAGTTCGATGCGCCGTTCTCCCCCCTGTTTCGGTTCCTCGGCGGTGACCGGCGGTAGCTCTTTTCCCGGCTTGATCGCTCCGAAATACCGTTCGACCATGGCGATCGTTTTCCTGGTATCGATGTCGCCCACGATGGCCACAATGGCATTATTGGGGGCATAGTAATTATGGAAAAACTTCTCGGCTTTGCTGCGGGTCAGATTTTCAATGTCTGACATCCAGCCTATGGTCGGCTGACCGTAGGGGTGAGCCAGAAAGCTTGAGGCTACAAACGTCTCCCACAGTTTACTCTCAGGGTCGGCATCATACGATCTGCGGCGTTCTTCCATTACGACCGAGCGTTCGGTGTAGAATTCCCGCAGGACCGCATTCTGCAATCGGTCAGACTCGATGGCGGCCCACAACTCCAGTTTATTGGCCGGCAGACTGATGAGGTAGGTTGTGCCGTCACGGCTGGTAAAAGCATTATAGCCGGTGCCGCCATTCTTTGAATAGAGTTCGAAAAACTCATCCTTTATGACAAATTTACCCGCATCAGCCTCTAAAGCGGCCAGCTGTTTTTCCAGCCCTGCTATTTTCACCTGATCACCCTTCTCATGCTTCGCTTTCTCCGCCGTTAATGCCACGGCCACTACTTCAATTTTATCAAGAAGCGGCTTTTCTGAAGCGTAATCCTTTGTTCCGAGCGTGGTTGTTCCCTTGAAGAGCATATGTTCCAGCAGGTGGGCAATCCCGCGTTCATCGCTGCGTTCATCGACGCTTCCCACCCTGAAGCGGATCCAGGCTGAAACCGTCGGCGACGTGTGGCGCTCCACCAGCAACAGTTTCATACCGTTTTTCATCGTACGCTCAACGACCTTTTCTTCGAGAGTCGCGGCCTGAAGTTGAGTCGCCAATGCAGCTACCAGCGTGACTATGAACAGGATGTGTTTCATATTGTTATTACTCCTCAAAATACGGAAAATTTAATATACTTTCGCGGGTTTTCCTTGAAGTCCTTCACGAGTTCATTCAGATCGTCGGCCATTTTGTTCATTTTATCATAGAGCGCCTTGTCGTTCACCAACTTGCCTGCCGTGCCGTCGCCACTCTTGACTTTGGCGGTTACCTCTTCAATTGCTTTAACCGAAGCCTCGGCCTTGGTAAGGAGAGAAATTCCCTTGTCATAAAACTCACGATCATTAAGCAGCAATCCGACCGTACCATCTTTTGACATGATTTTTTTGTTCAGATCGCGCACATCATCGGCGGCCTGGATACTCTTGTCGGCAAGCGACGTCAGCTTGGTGTAGAGCGCCTTATCGTAGATCAGCCTGTTAAGTGTACCGTCAGATGCCTGGATATCCTGAAGGGTACGGTCGGCCCGGTTGAGAATACTAATCAGTTTGTTGTACGGTTCCGGATCACGATTCAATTTTCCGAGTGTTCCTTCCCCCCTGTTAATGGTGACGATCAGCTCTTTCATTTCAACGGTCAGGCGCGAAATGTTGCTGTAAAGCGTCTCGTCCTTATTAAGTTTCCCGAGAGTCCCTTTCCCCTGGTTAATGTTATCGATAATGCCGTTAACCTTGTCAAAAGCGTCGCCGGCTTTCTGAATAACGTCGTCCAGTTTGGCCACTGCGGTCCCTCTCAATACGGCAGGCGGTTTATCGGAGTACTGTTTCGATGGGAGTATATCGACGTATTTCTCGCCCATCAGGCCACGGGTTTTGATCGTTACTTTCGAATCCGGGCCGATCTTCTTCAAGGCACTGGTATCAACTTCGATATCGATGCTGACCTCATTGCTGTCCTTTGGATTGGCAAACAGGATATCGGTAACAAGGCCGACGTCAACTCCTGCCAGCCAGACTGGCGCGCCGACCTTCAAGCCGACTACGTCACTCATGACGATCCGCATGGACCCTTTATTGACAAACATCTTGGTCTTCTGACCCATCAGCAGAACCCCGCCGGCAAAAAAGAGCAGCGCCAGTAAGATGAAGACACCTCCCCGCACCTGGGCCCAGCCGATCTGATTACTTCGTTTCATATCTGTCCACCTGTTCGTGCTGTTTTTCATTAGTGGTTTGAACATCATAAAACAGCGACTCGTCCGTCGGTTCCAGAAATTCCTGAACTTCCGGGATGCTGCTTGCTTTCATCTCCTCTTCGCTCCCCTCAAACAGCATGCGTGCTTTATGCAGAAATGTGAACTGTTGCGAGGTTGCAAAAGCGGTTATCAGATCGTGAGTGACCATCAGAGTGGTTTTCCCCTCTGCCTGAAGCCGCTGCATCAGGTTACAGATGTTGTAGACTCCGATAGGATCAAGTCCGGTGGTCGGCTCGTCAAAAAAAATGTAATCCGGTTCGGCTGCCAGAGCCCGGGCAATGGCTACCCGCTTCTTCATGCCGCCTGAAAGTTCGGCCGGATACAGATTGAGAGCCGCTTCCACCCCGACAAAACCAAGCTTCTCGACAACAATTCTGGATATTTCGGTCTGAGAAAGGCGACCTTCCTCGAACAGGCGATAGCCGACGTTCTCTCCGACCGTCATCGAATCGAACAGCGCACCACCCTGAAAAACGATGGCGATGCGTTTCCGCTGCTGCATAAAGCTCGATTCCGGCAACCCGGTGATGCAGAGGTCGCCAATAAAAACCTTGCCGGAATCAGGATTGAGAAGACCGAGCAACAGCTTGAGAATCGTCGTCTTCCCGGCACCGCTTACGCCCAGGATGGTGCGATTTACGCCGCGCTCCAGCTGGAAATCGAAATCCTCCAGGATCTTACGTCCGCCGATAGAATAACAAATTTTCTCCATACGGATCGAATCACTGGAGCTCATTGATCTTCCATTCCTCCCATGATCAGAATAATGTGCCATTCATCCTCTGTGACCGGCTGAATCGAGAGGCGGCTGCGCTTGACCAGGGGCATGTCAGCCAGCAGTGGGTTTTGCTTGATGCTCTCGAGGGTCACAATCCTTTGCAGCGGCATAAGATAGCGCAGGTCAACCATGTACCAGATCGGATTGTCACGGGAGGCCTTGGGGTCAAAGTGTTCCGAGTTCGGATTCAGCGCGGTTGAATCAGGATAGCCGGCGCGGACGACTTCTGCCAGACCGACTACCGCGGGTTCCGGTATGTTGCTGTGATAAAACAGCACCCGATCACCAACCCTGACGGTATCCCGCAGGAAATTGCGGGCCTGGTAGTTGCGCACCCCGTCCCACGGCTCGGTCTTGTCATGGCGATTCTTCAGATCGTCGAAAGAAAAACAACCCGGTTCGGTTTTGAACAGCCAGTACGCCATATTACCCTCTAAAAACGATAAAGATCTTCGCAATGAAGAAATCACAGATCAGAATCAGCACCGAAGAAAGCACGACTGCCTGCTTGGCTGCCGTGCCGACACCCTCTGCTCCCCCCCTGGTGTTAAGCCCCATGTAACAACCGGTAATGGCGATTATGACGCCGAACACCGCCGGTTTTACCACCCCCTCGATCAGATCCTGGAACAGCATGAACTGGGGCAGTCCGTTGATGTACATGACCGGGTTGATGCTGTAGCCGGCAGACATGATATACCCCCCCAGAATGGAGACCGTGTCGGTTATGACTGTCAGAAACGGCAGTGCCAGCACCATGGCTTTAAGGCGCGGGACTACCAGGCGCGTGACAATATCGGTGCCTTCCACCCGCATGGCGTCTACCTGCTCTGTCACCACCATCGTTCCCAATTCAGCGGTGATGGCCGAGCCAACGCGTCCTGCCACCATAAGTGAAGCCAGCACCGGCCCCAGTTCCTTGATCATGGTTACCGCCACCATGCCGCCGACATAGCTGGTTGCTGCAAACGGCTTGAGCTGGATCAATGACTGCAGTGCCATGACCATGCCGGAAAACAGGCCGGTCAGTATGCAGATGAACAGAGAGGAGAACCCCAGTTTATCGAACTGGATGGCAAATTCACGATAATAGAAAGGTCGGCGGAACAGCCGTGCAA
>JBAYTT010000137.1:0-11016 GCA_041675485.1 Pelobacteraceae bacterium
CCTCAATCCGATTGTTCCGCTCGAACGAGTTGACCTCGACTGTATTCACTTCATACCTGAGCTGGAAGCCGATCTGGAAAAAGCCTCCCGTACCGCTACCAAAGTCAAGGATGCTCTCGAACGAGCCATCATGATCTCCGTAACAACTTCAGGAACCCGCCAGGACGCAGAAGATTCAATGGCGGAGCTGCGTGAATTGGCTCGCACCGCCCAGGTGGAGGCGCTGGATGAATTCATTCAGCGCCCGAAAAAACTTAACCCCCGTTTTCTGATGGGGGAGGGGATGATGCGTGATGTGGTCATCAGGGCGATGCAGCGGGGAGCCAGCATGCTGATCTTTGATCAGGAGCTGACTCCTGCCCAGATGCGTTCGATTTCTGCTATGACTGAGTTGAAGGTGATCGACCGCAGTCAGCTGATCCTCGATATATTTGCCCGCCGGGCGAAAACGCTGGACGGCAAAGTGCAGGTTGAGCTTGCTCAACTCAAGTATCTGCTGCCGCGTCTGACCGGTCGTGGTGTGCAGATGTCTCGCCTGATGGGCGGAATCGGCGGTCGCGGGCCGGGTGAAACCAAGCTGGAGACCGACCGGCGGCGTATCCGCGATCGGATTGCCAGTCTGGAACGAGAACTCAAGGAACTTTCCCAGGGGCGTGATCAACGGCGAAAACAGCGGGTCAAGGCGGGGGTGCCGATCATATCTATTGTCGGTTATACCAATGCCGGAAAATCGACCCTGCTGAATGCCCTTACCAAGAGTGATGTCTTTACGGAGGATCTGCTTTTTGCCACGCTGGATACCTCCAGTCGTCGCCTTCGCTTTCCGCGTGAGCGTGAGGTGATAATCACTGACACGGTCGGATTTATCCGTTCCCTTCCAAAATCTCTGCTGGGAGCTTTCAAGGCAACATTGGAGGAGATGCGCGATGCAGATCTGCTGCTGCATGTGGTGGACGCTTCCCATCCCCGTTTTGAGGACCAGATAGCTCAGGTTCGGGCAATTCTAGCGGAGTTGGAACTGGGCGACAAGCAGGAACTGTTGGTGTATAACAAGGCTGATCTGCTGGATGAAATGAGAAAAAAGGATATGGTCGCGTTTTTGCGCGTCCGTCAATCAGTCAGAACTCAGTATAGCGTCATGGTGTCGGCTCGCGACCGGAAGAGCCTGGGCGGGTTGATGAATGAACTGCAGCGGCGTTTCTGGCCGGAGGACGAAGATCCTACTCAAATTGCGCCTTAAACTCCGCCATCAATTGTCGTAATGCGGCAACTTCTTCACGCAGTGCGACGACCTCTTCCTCAAGTTTTGCAACTCGTTCGTTTTCCGCCAACACCCGCTGCCGTGCTGCCTCGGGGCGAGCCTCGGAACTCTCTTCAGTAACCTCCGGCATTTCGGAAAAAAGCTGGGCATAGCGTCCTTCTTTCCTTCCCGGTTGGCGAGGCATCAGGGTGACAAACGGATGTTCGCGTTCCATCAGCTCTTGTAAGACTTCTTCTACTGCCGCCAGATCAGCGAACGGATGCATCCGCTCCCCCCGAGTACGCAACTCGCCAACAGTCTGTGGACCACGCACCAGCAGTTCACAGATGATCGCCTGCTCAGCCGGCATCAAACCGGATTGTTCAGCCAACAGATGCCGATACTTCGGCACGCGTCCGTCCGCCGAAAGAACAACCAGTTGTTTGAAGCGGAGCGAGTCAAGAGCTCGTACGACATCCTCTTCCGTCAGGGCCATCACAGGGTCACGGTTGGATTTCTGATTGCAGGCATTTGTGAGGGCATTGAGGGACAGAGGGTAATATTCCGGAGTAGTCAGCTCCTTTTCTATCAAGCTGCCCAGAACCCGTACTTCAATGTCGTTAAGAGTTATAGCCATTGTGGTTGCCCCATTAGTACTCAGTGAAATGTCGGCATCTTTTCCTGGAACAGTACATACGGGCTGACGATCAGCATGGCGAATTTCTTGTGAATATCCTCTTCCCAGGAGCGGATCTTTGAGTCAGACGGTTTGCCAATCATGCCCTTTTCAACCAGGTCCTGAATAATTTCAACATCATCGGCAGCAACTTTATGGGCGGTATCGGCCAGATCAAGGGTGTCATCAACCAGAATCAGCCCGCCACGCTGCAAGTGGGCGCGCAGACAGCTCCATTCGGCTTCATCAATTGTAAGGGCCATTTCTTCTTTGCTTGGTAACATCTGTTACTCCTCTTTCCGTATCACTAGCCTGTCCAGGCCCGTCAATTTTTATCACGCGACGCATACAAAGTCCATGCCTTCCTGCCAGCCACGTTTTTCAGCAACTGCACGAAACTGTTCTCGGGCCCCCCTGACACCGATGGCCACAATCATTTTTCTGCCATTAAGATGCAACTGCTCGGGGAGCATTACCGGAGCAGCATGCAGAATCCGTCCGATCTTTCTCGGGTCAACATCGAGCCAGGTGGAAACGGTCACATTTACAGCTGCGAGTAGTCGTTGCCATGCCCGTGCTTCCTGGCCTGCTCCGGCAATAACAACGTCGGAGCAGTTGTGTAGAAAGCCGTGCAGCAGGTAATGGCATTTACAGGCGCGAAATGCGTGTGATGCATATTCATCCATGGTGCGAGTGGCACGCTCGGGGTGGTCGCGCCAGAAAATGAGTGTGTGTGGCAAACGGGCAAATTGTACTCCTGCCATTGCCATCCGCAGCCACAGGTCATAGTCTTCAGGCCAGCTGTTATCCTGATACCCTTTCAGTTCTTCCATGATTGCTCTACGTGTCATGATGCCTGGATGAACAAAGGGAGATTCTACAAACAGGTCTCTGATGATAAGGGAATGCGCGGTCAGGCTGTTCTGCCAGGATTCATAATCAATCATTCCCTGCTTCAGGTCGGTCCGCGGGAAATGCCGGAAGTTGCAGGCTACCAGCCCGGTGCCCGGGTGTGCATCAAGATAGGCTGCCTGCAACTCCAGTCGCCGGGGGTGGCAGATGTCATCACCATCCAGGCGTGCCAGTAGCGGGGCTCGGCAGGCTGTCAGGCCGGCATTGAGTGCAGCCACTAATCCGCCGCCTTCGCGGTGGACTACCCGCACACGCCTGTCCCTGCGAGCGGCTTCGGCAAGGATGGGTACAGTTTGGTCGCGTGAACCGTCATCGACGGCAACAAGCTCCCAGTTGGCGCACGTCTGGCGATACAGGGAGTCGAGAGTGGCCTGAAGATAACGCTCTTCGTTACGCACCGGCATGAGGATTGAAATTTTTGGCATTGCGATATTCGACTATTTCTGGGTTGACGGGCAAGACCCGCTGGAATAAATGCAGCGGCATGGGAAAGAATTAACGGCGAATATCGGCCAGGCTGAAAAGGTTACATTCGGAACGAAACAGTCCGGCGCCTTTCAAGACCGTGGTACGGGCTTTTGGTTGCTCGTATCGGATCACGTCCGACCACGACCCATCCGGAAGATCGCTCGAATGCATATACCTCGCCGCAGGCGAGCATACGGTCAAGGACGTAAGGCGGAACAGAGTCAGGCTCTTTGCACGTGGTTATGATCGGTATCAGCATGGTACCTCTCTTTTATATGGAGTTTGAATTAATAATAAAGTTTCTTTGGCAGGCTACGCTGGATAGTCTGCAGATACACTTCTGAATTATTGCTCGGGCTTTGAGCCGGATGTGCCAGCAGGAGGTCGTCGGTACGATAAGGAACAGTTGAAGTCCATAAGCCTTCGCTGCTGGTGTTGCAGGCGCCTTTCCATGGATCTACGGGGCGGTACATGGCTCCTTCGGCCTTATAGACCCCAAAATGCAGGTGTGGAATCTGCGAGTTTCCGGAACTCGCAACGTCCCCGAGGTATTGCCCGCGTACAACCCTCTGCCCTGGCTTGACTGTCAGGGAACCCATGCGGAGATGGGCATATAGTGTCAGGTACCGATCAGTGCCCAGCGTGTGTTCAACAACAACAAAATTACCGGCGTTAAAGCCGAGAGTAGCACCTCTTTCGCGACCCGACGGCAGTTCACTCTTTTGCTGTTCGTCGCAATCATGTTCAGCATCATTTGGGCAGTGGTCAAATTTTCCATCTGCTGTCCAGCGAACCACACCGTCTGCGGCTGACAGTGCATGCACTTCCTGTTCGACCGATGAAACAACGATATCGGTCCCCTGGTGCCCGAGATAACCCGGTTTGCTACATGCGAAGGAAAGCCCAGTACCGCCCACATCCGGATAGCCGATGCGAAAGTGGGTACCGGCGCAGTCGATTCCCGGGATACAGGAAATCGGCCAGCTAAAACCGCCATCGTCTGCCGAAGCCGTATTTATACCGCTAAACAGGGCATAAAGAAACAGAATTGAAAATGTTTTGAAGAGAAACATAGTGAGGCTTCAATCCACCCGTGAATTTAAATGTATGTGGAATAACCGTCTAAAGGCAGACGCCGGATACAAAAATGCTTAAAATAGCGGAAAGCAAAACCGTCTATCTCGAAACCGTTCTGCGGGACTTGCATAGGGCATAGCTGGGCTACGGAGAATTAGCCGCATGCGCAGAGTCGTAATGATGCAGGCAGACAGCAAAATATATGCCGATTGCCCGTAGAGAAGTATGGCGCAATTAATGCTTGACGATAGCTTTTGATATGGAGAGGATAGTGGTACTATACAGAAGGGGATTCAGCCGCATGAGTAGAACAGCAGACCGGTGTCACTGGTCGTTTGATCACATTACTGAAAGATTGGCGTGTCGGAAGAGCGGGACTGACCTGGAATACGGTGACCGAACGCGGGCAGCCGTTGCCATGATACTGCATCAAGCTGCAGACGATGTTGAAGTTCTATTTATTCAGCGTGCCGCTCACGATCTGGACCCATGGTCTGGGCATATTGCATTCCCGGGTGGCAAGCTGGAAGAGGGTGAACAGGAGTGTCAAGCGGCCTGCCGGGAAACGCTCGAAGAGATCGGGGTTGACCTGGAACAGGGGCGTTATCTGGGGCGACTTTCCGACATAATCGGGGCCAACCTTCCCGTGAGGGTTTCGTGCTGTCTTTTCGGTGTGGACCGGACGCTTTACCGACCGGTTTTGAATGAAGAAGTGCGGGACTTGTTCTGGGTTACGCTTTCGGATTTGCGTGACCCGGGACGACATCTGAAGAGCGGTGTAGCTTTCGATGAAAAGCGCTTTGATGTGCCGTCAATCAAGCTTCCCATAAATGACAAGCCGGTTTTGTGGGGAATTACCTATCGACTGGTCATGCAATTTCTGCATCTGCTGCAAAACGATGGTGAATACGGTGATGAATTCTGCACACTACCCGAAATGGTAGAACTTGACGAGGAGGTTGATCATGAGTGAACTAACCGGAATTATTACGTTCAAAGGGAATCCAATGACCTTGCTGGGCCAGGCGCACAAAGTGGGTGACATCGCTCCGGACTTTGCCGTAGTTGACAATGGACTTGCAGCCGTATCTCTCTCCAGCTTTACCGGAAAAATCAAAATCATCAGTGCGGTGCCATCGCTCGATACCCCGGTATGCGACACCGAAACTCGTCGTTTCAATCAGGAAGCAGCTTCGCTGCCGGGTGACGTCGTGGTGCTGACGGTCAGCCTTGATCTTCCTTTTGCCCAGAAACGGTGGTGCGGAGCTGCGGGAATCGATAAAGTGATCACGCTTTCCGACTACCGCGATCGCTCCTTCGGGCTTGGCTACGGGGTGCTGATCAAGGAGTTGCTGCTGTTAACCCGTGCAGTCTTTGTCGTAGATGCAGCCAACGTCATCCGATACATCCAGATTGTTCCGGAAGTGACCGGTGAACCTGATTACGCAGCAGCGATTGCTGCGGCAAACGCATTGCTGTAGATCAAGCTTCCCTCAGGACGTTCATTGACGAGCGTCCTGAGGGTTTTTCATTTATGCGGTAATCTTCTTGAGCAGCCACGCCATGTTTTCTCCCAACACCTTCATGGTCCCCATTCCTTCTTCATCCTGAAGTACATCACCACTATTGCGCCCCATCCCGATATTCCAGTAATTTGATGCCGGGATTATCATCTGGCCGATGCTGAAAAAATGATTAATGGTGTCGAATACGTTGATGGCTCCGGCGCGTCGTGCCGCCACTATTGCTGATCCAGCCTTGCGCTTGAGCATGTCTCCGTTGGCACGTGACACCATGCCGCAGCGGTCGATCAGCGCCTTTGTTTCAGGGGTAAGGGCGGCGAAATAGGTCGGCGAGCCGATGATGATGCCGTCGGATTCCAGCATTTTTTCAATGCAACTGTTGGCGATATCATCCGTAACAGCGCAACGATGATCCTTGCGGGAAAAACATTGATAACAGGCGATGCACCCTTTCAACTTTTCTCCCCCAACCTGAACCACTTCGGTGTCGATTCCTTCGCTGTTTAGAGCCTCACATGCCCGCCCGATGAGCAGTGAAGTGTTTCCCTCCCTGCGCGGACTGCCGTTAAATGCGGTTACTTTCATGGTGAACCTCCACTTGGTAAAATGTGTCTTGATGTAGCATGGTTCCCGTTGGTGAGACAACATTGATTATTGTCCGTGTCTACGCTACACTTCGGCCAGTGCCTTACTACAAACAGATCGGGGAGAGACGACCATGACAATCAAAGACAGTTTTTTTCTGGAGCGGGACAACGCAGTGCTGGTGGTGATCGATGTGCAGGAAAAATTGTGTGTCGCTATGGATAAGGATGTGCTTGAAAAACTTTCAAAAAATATTGGCATTCTACTGGAGAGTGCTGCGGAATTGGATCTGCCGGTTCTGGTGACCGAGCAATATGTCAGGGGGTTGGGGGCAACGTTACCGGAGCTGAAAGAAAAAGCCGCCTCGGCGGCACATTATGAAAAAATGACCTTCAGCTGTTGTGGCTGCAACGATTTCGTCGCTGCCCTCAAGGCGACAGGCAGGACACAGGTGATAATCACGGGTATGGAAACTCATGTCTGCGTTCTGCAAACAGTAATTGAGCTGCGGGAGGCCGGTTTTACTGTTCATATTGTAAAGGACGCCGTCATGAGCCGTAACAAACAGAACTGGCAGACAGCCATCCAGGCCATGACCCTGGCCGGAGCTGTCCCCACCTGTACCGAGTCGGTCCTGTTTCAGCTGCTGAAGATAGCCGGGACGGATGAATTCAAGAAATTGTCAAAGCTGGTGAAATAATAGGAGGGAGATTCTTTATACGCTCCGGGTTTATGATGAGCCCGGAGCGTATAGAGGTGTTTAGAAAATATGCCGAATGATTTCGGAGTGGTGCTGGATACGGGCGAGCGCCGGTAAATGTGATTTGTAGGAGATGAATGGCACTCCGGCCTCTTTTGCTGCCAGCATATCAACCTCTCCATCCCCCACAAAGAGTGCTTCCTTCGGAGTGACGTTAAAGTAGTCAAGTACCTTGATCAGCGGTTCCGGGTGTGGTTTGGGGCGCGTGACCTGCGAGGCCGTCATGACATAGTCAAAATAGCCGTTCAAGCCGAAGTCATCTATGATCATTTCCATTGAAGTCGCACGGTTGGTGCATATCGCCAGTGAAGCATGTCCTTTCAGTTGATCCAGAGTGCTGACAAAGCCGTCCTCCATTTTCATATAAGGCATAAGATCCCGGTAGTGTATGGTCTTGGCAAAGTTGAACGCGGCATCGCATTGAGGGTCATCACTAAAAAAATATTCCATCACGTTATTAAACGAATACGTGTGAAGAACTCTTCTGGCCTCTTCGTTATTTCTGTCGATCTCTTCTCTGCCGAGAAATTTCATGACCCGGTTGTAGAAAATGTAGTTAGATTCGACTGAGTCAAGAATTACGCCATCACAGTCATAGATGATGACTTTGTAGCGGCTTTTCAAATCATTCACTTATTGGCTCCTGAGTTGGTATCTCATGTTTGTCCAGATATTCTTCCCACTCGATCGGGAGCAGGTATTTTTTGCGGCTGTTGCACTCCTTGCATGCGGGAACTACATTGTTACGGGAGGCCTTGCCCCCGCGCGACACAGGAACCAGGTGATCCATGGTCAATTCTTCGGGAGCAAAAATCTCGCCACAATAGTGGCAGCGTCCCAAGGCTACGCGGTTTTTCCACCAGCGGCTTTTGCGAAGCTCCCGCGACTTTTCCCTCTCCCGCTTCACATCGGCTTCGCTTATTTCAATGATAAAATGATCCATAAATCAGGGCCTTTATAAAATGCTCTGCTATTCTACCTGGGTGCGAGGATATCTGAAAACAGCGCTATTTGGTAGTGATATTAGTTGATATTTGACTGTTTTTTCACAATTGGTCAAAAAAATAGTTGATATATTCTTACCGGTGAGGTATAAAACCAGTTCCTAATGCGCTTGTAGCTCAGCTGGATAGAGCAACGGACTACGAATCCGTAGGTCGGGCGTTCGAATCGCTCCAGGCGCACCATAAATTCAGGCACTTACGTTAATTCGTAGGTGCCTTTTTTGTTGTCTGGCGTTTGCGGGTAACGTATGGGTAACACTTGAAGTAAAGTGAACAAAGAAAAAAGCCCGGTGTCTTGACCTTATTTATTAAATTCCTTTGTACTCTGTTTCACTGGTGGTAATGTCCTATCAAAAATATTCTGAAGGGGAATTATAGGGGGAGATATGGCGTTGATTGATTGCCCTGAGTGTCATCATCAAGTATCGGATTCAGCGGCCAGTTGCCCTAATTGTGGACACCCCGTTGCCGAACCGGCTGTGAAAACAGTAGTTAGGCCAAACAAGCCAGAAGGCACTAAGTCCGTGTTGAAGTTCATTTTGATTGCAATAGTCGCACTAATTCTTTTTAAGGCTTGCTCTGACAGTGGCACTGGCACTAAAGCCGACACAACCGCGCCTGTTGATGTTCAATATGAAATTGCTAAAGTCATTGCATCAAACAAAATGAGTGGATGTGGTGAATTTACATGGACAGCAAATCCGGGTCAAAGCAGCGAGTATACTGTGAAATGTAGCAGCGACGGCACCAACTGGACAACATACACTGTGTGGACAAAAGTAGATAAAATAGTCCCTGGGGTAACCCCATGAAAACGATCCTTCTATTGACTGAAGACCATAGGAAAAAATCAGCGAAGGAATAAAGGAGAATTTATGAAAAGAGTAATTGCTCTGATGTTGTCGGTATTAGCTTTGACCGGGTGTGCTGGTGTTATACCGATGGAAACAAAAGATATGCAGATGCAAAAGGTTATTGAGATTCCAGGCACAACCAAGGACACTCTATTTGATAAATCGCGTATGTGGTACGCCGCCGCTTTCAGAAAAGCAAACGCCGTCATCCAGTATGAAAATAAAGAGAACGGTCGAATTATGGGAAATGGCATTATCTCGATATCAGAACTGGGAACGCCCCGTGATCTAAGAATTTCAGTAGAGACTGAAGTAAAAGAAAACCGATCCAGAATCACTGTGAGCGGTCTTACTTTGTCTGATCCTAGATTTGGAGAAATGGGAGTGCAAAAAAGATACTGGGATGAATTTAAAATACAAATCAACGACATGATGAACGGATATGAGCAGTACCTCAAAGGCCCGGCATTAAGCCCGAAAGCTGAAAATTGGTGACACCATAAGCATCCGGCCCCATCCAACAAATGAGCCGGGTTCCCTGTTACGGGTACCCGGTAGCTTCTCCCTCAAAGTATAGGAGATATAATGTCATCATTGATTTTCTACACCGATGAAACTCAAGCATTAATTGCAACAGACACATTAGCCACTTCAGACAAGATATGTGGAGCCCCTTTTAAGTTCACCACCAAGGCTTTTATCATTCCGCATCTCCGTACGGTTATCGCCGGAATTGGTCAAGGGGGGTTTTGCGGTAGATGGTTTGTCCATATCAATGATTGGATGGTTGCCAATGAAATCAACAGCCTCAATATCCATGCTCCCCATAGCCTTGCATTGCTCTGGAGTAGTTACAAAAAAGAGTTCACCATACCTGACCACGCAACAGTTAAGATTTTTCATTTTGGTTTCTCCGAAGAAAATATGTTAATTAACTCGTACTTGTATAGTTCTGTGAAGAATTTTGAATCAGAAGCCATCCCGTATGGTCTATTTGGAAAACCAGAATTCAATGTACATGTCTCAAGTGAACTGGATAAACCACCCAAAGACTTCAAATTCATGATGGACAGCCAAAGAGAACTGCAATCATCGGAAGCCAAAGAAAACAGAGTATATATCGGAGGAGAAATCCAACTTATCCGGCTAGATAAAAACGGATTCGCAGTAAGTTACCCTGGAAAATTTGATGACTATAGTGCAGACGAAGCCGCCATTTATCAAAATTACAGCAACAATGCATAACAAGGCCTCCGACTATGTCCCGCCTCAAACGAAGCGGGTTTTTCTTTGTCCAGAATGAAAGTTTTGAAATTGCCTTCATGCGTCTGTTATTAGGCATACGGTCTGTATTTGAAAATCAGTAGAGACCGAAGGCCGGGGGAGGGGTAAGGCGTCGCTCCACCCCCATGTTCCCATTATGCACGTAAAAACTATTTCTCATGGCAACGGTCCGTAAAGTGAGCATAGAGAGGAAGTAACCGGCGGGGAGGGTAGCCGATGGTTGCCCCCTCCCCGGTTGGTCATTTTTCGTTTACGTTTTAGTTTACGGACCGTTGCCTCAAATATTAATTTTCATGTCCATAATGAGATAACCGTTTTGGCTAATGTTGACTTTTGCACAAAAGGCCAAAATGTCTGATCTGGCATTGTACGCAGAAAGGAGTTGCAACGGTCTGACCTTGATAATCAGGGAGGACCAAAGGCCCCCCGTTACCTCGTTGCTGTTCCCTTTGATTGTTTGAACATTTATTCATACAACTAAATAATCTGAGCGTGAGATGGACAGAGGTTTCCGCTGTTTCAATTTCCTAAGGACCTAATCGGGGGGCGGTCCTCATCATCCTATGCGTCAACAGGTGAAATACCCTTGACGGCCTTCCTGTGAAGTAAGGAGGGATTGTTCGTATTGTTGCC
>JBAYTT010000138.1:0-11011 GCA_041675485.1 Pelobacteraceae bacterium
CCTGCATCGTGCTGTTCACGCTGGCCTCGCTGCTCTGCGGCGCCGCGCCCAACCTGGCCACGCTGATCTTCTTCCGGGTGCTGCAGGGAGCGGCAGGCGGGGCATTGATCCCGATCAGCCAGGCGATCCTGATGGAGACATTCCCCCCCAACCAGCGCGGCATGGCCATGGCCATCTTCGGGATCGGCGCCATGTTCGGCCCGATCGTCGGCCCGGCCCTGGGGGGCTGGATCACCGACAACATGAGCTGGCGCTGGATCTTCTACATCAACCTGCCGATCGGCATCATCGCCATGATCATGTGCGCCTTCTTCATTTTTGATCCGGGCTATCTCCGCCAGAAAGCGGAGACGTTCAAGATCGATTACTGGGGACTGTTCCTGCTGGTGGTGAGCATGGGGGCGCTGCAGATCGTGCTGGACAAGGGGCAGCAGGAGGATTGGTACAATTCTTCGTTCATCATCGGCTTCAGCATCGTCACCGTCGTATCCCTGATCGCACTGATCTGGGTCGAGCTGACCCACGAACACCCGATCATCAACCTGCGACTGTTCAAAAACGTCTCGTTCTCGGCGGGCAACCTGATCATGTTCGTGGTCGGCTTTGCCCTCTACAGCTCGATCATGCTGATCCCGCTGTTCCTCCAGACGCTCATGGGGTATTCGGCCACCGATGCGGGGATGGTCATGGCCCCCGGCGGCGTGGCGACCCTCTTCACCATGCCGCTGGTCGGCGCGGCGCTGGCCAAGCGGGACGGCCGCAAGATCGTCTTTTTCGGGCTGCTGCTCGGCGCAACCTCCATGTTCATCATGCAGGGACTCAATCTGGAAGGGGCCTTCTGGAACTACACCTGGCCCCGCATCGTGCTCGGTTTCGGGCTGGCCATGATCTTCGTGCCGCTCACCACGGTCACGCTCGCCTCGATCTCCCGTGAAGAGATGGGCAATGCCACCGGCATGTTCAGCCTGCTGCGCAACATCGGCGGCAGCGTCGGCATTGCCGTGGCCGCCACCCTGCTGACCCGCTACCAGCAGTTTTACCAGACCTCCCTGTCGGGCCATGTCAACCCGTACAATCCGGTGTGGCAGATGCGTTTCGAGAATTTGAAACAGGCGCTGATCGCCAAGGGGATCAACGCCACCCAGGCCGACACCACCGCGCTCGGCATGATGTACGGTGTTGTCAGGCGGCAGGCGGGCGCCCTGGCGTTCAACCACATTTTCTTCATCATCGGCCTGGCCTTCCTGGTCATCATCCCGTTCTTGTTCCTTCTCAAGCGCCCGTCACACGCCGCTGACGGCGGCATGGGGCACTAATCCGGGATGGAGTAGCCTCCCTGATGGGGAGAGCGCTGGGTGCACCCGCCGCTACGCCGTCTCCGGGCCAAGGTCGAGGCCGAACAGTGGCATAAAAAAGCGGGGCACGCCATCCGGCATGCCCCGCTTCCCTTCATCATTCCTTCAATGAATCTACTTCTCTTTTTTCACCGTGAATTTGTAGCCGCTGAACATACTTGAGATCTCGCTGCCATGCTCTTTGATATCCATCAACCAGGCGCTGTAGATGTGGTTGATGATGAAACCGAAGATCAGCCACATGCTGGCGTGATGGGCCAGCCTCATCCCCTGGTTGGAGAAGAGCGAGTACATGAACCCGAGTGATTTGTGCATGACGCCAGCGGGAGCATGCTCGGCATACAGCGAGAAGCCGGTCAGAATCATCAGGATGTACAACAGAAACAGAGAAAAATAGGCGGTAGTTGCCAGGGGGTTATGCCCGACCGTTTCAGGGACCTGCTTGTCCACAAACATGTAGTAGCGCAGCATCTTGATCATTTTTTCCCTTCCGGCGGCGGTCGCACAGGGAAAAAACTCCTTCCATCCGGCGTACTTATTGCCGATCAGAGACCAGACAATTCGCGACAAAACACTAATCGCAAAGACATAGGCAGCCGTGAAGTGAACAAATCGTATCCACCCCATGGTGAAATCCGATGCCGAACTGCCGAACGAGACCGGGTTTCCGATAAAAAACCCGGTCACTGCCAATATTGCGATGGACAGTACGTTGGTCCAATGGGACCAGCGCACCGGGAGTTCCCATATATAGCATTTAAATTTGCAGGATTCACTCATAGTTTGGCCCCCTTCCTAGGATACCTTTACCTTGACCATCTCATTGCCGTTGACATCCATAACATGGACAGCGCAGGCAAGGCATGGGTCAAATGAATGGATAGTGCGCAGAATTTCAAGCGGTTTATTTATATCCGCCACCGGCGTACCAACCAAAGCAGCTTCATATGGTCCGCGCTGTCCTTTGGCATCCCGGGGCGACGCGTTCCAGGTCGAAGGGACGACCGCCTGGTAATTGAGTATTTTCTGATCCTTGATCTTGATCCAGTGTCCAAGAGCACCGCGGGGAGCTTCGTGGAAACCGTACCCCTTGGCTTCGGCAGGCCAGGTGGCAGGATCCCAACTTTCGTTGTTGTGGATACGGTAGTCCCCCTTGGAGATATTTCCGATCAGTTCATCAAGCCACTTCGGCGTCTGCTGGGCAACGAGCAGGCAATCAATACCCCTGGCAGCGGTACGACCCAAAGTCGAGAACAGAGCCGGCGCACCGACTCCCAACTTGCCGAGCACCAGATCAACGACCGCTTTGGTTTCCTTGTGGCCGGAAGCGTAAGCCACCAGAATACGGGCAAGGGGGCCGACTTCCATCGATTTTTCTTCATAGCGCGGCGATTTCACGAATGAATATTTCGCATTGGTGTCAAGATTCTGGTACGGCGGTTTTGGCCCGGTATAGCGAGCTTCGGTTTCACCTTCAAAAGGATGCAGACCCTTCCCGACTCCGGCACTGTTATCAAACCAGGAATGATCGACATACTCGGCAATTTTGCCCTGATCAACCGGAATGACCTTTGAGAGATCCTTGTTCAGTATTGCACCGGCCGGGAACCATAAGTTGCCGCTGGCGTCCGGGAACTCACCGTATGAAAGATAGTTGCCGACACCCTCACCGATTCCGGCCCATTCTTTGTAGAACGAAGCGACCGCCAACAGATCCGGGATATACACCTTCTCGACAAAATCCTGGGCCTTTTTCAGCAGGCGCTTGATTTCAATAAGTTTATCGGCATTAAGGGCATTCTGGGAATCAGGGTCGATCGGAATCGACATGCCGCCCACCAGGAACGTCTGGGGATGGGGATTCTTGCTCCCCAGAATAGCGTGAATCTTGATGACATCCTTCTGCCATTCAAGTGCTTCGAGATAATGGGCGGTCGCCATTAGATTGGCTTCAGGCGGCAGTTTATAGGCAGGATGTCCCCAGTATGCGTTGGCAAAGGGACCCAGACGACCTGAGGCGACAAACGCCTTGACCTTGTCCTGAACACCTTTGAAATAGGTGGCGGAGTTGTTCGGCCAGTCTGAAAGAGATGCGGCCAGAGCGGCTGTTTTGACCGGATCAGCCTTCAAACCGGACGTAATATCAACCCAGTCGAGAGCATGCAGGTGGTAAAAATGAATAACATGATCCTGTACATTCTGGATACCCATGATGATGTTACGAATCAGCTGGGCATTGGGCGGGATCTTGATTTTGAGCGCATCTTCAACAGCTCGGATGGAAGCAATCGAGTGCACGGTGGTGCAGACGCCGCAGAAACGTTGCGTCCAGAACCAGGCGTCACGAGGGTCGCGCCCTTTAAGGATTTTCTCGATACCACGAAACATGGTGGCCGAGCTCCAGGCATCTTTTATGAAGCCCCCTTCGATCTCGGCTTCAATGCGGAGATGCCCTTCTATTCTGGTAATCGGATCTACAACAATCCTGGCCATATGTTAACCCTCCTTGGTTTCTTGCGGTTCTTTATCTTTGCGCAGCGCATTCAGTGCGCCATGAACAGCGAAGGCGGCACCGACACCGGCCACCAGCCCAAGCCCGATCTTGTCGGCGGTCGCCTCAATGCCGAAACCGGGAACGTTCGGCAGGCGTTTGTACATCGGCGACATGGTATCCCAGAATTGCGGTTCGGAACATCCTGCACAGCCGTGACCGGACGCCACCGGCCAGCTGGTTTTCTCGTTGTAGCGCTGGGTCGGGCAGTTGTGGAACGTGGCTGGCCCTTTGCACCCCATCTTGTAGAGACAGAAACCCTTCCGATGGGCGTCATCGCCCCAATGTTCGACATACTGTCCGGCATCGAAATGCGGTCTCCGCTCACAGTTGTCATGGATGCGCTTGCCGTAGGCGAACAGCGGCCGTCCCTTGCTGTCCATAGCCGGAATCTTGCCGAAGACCAGATAATGAACCACTGTTGCGGTCAGGTTATCGGCATTGCACGGGCATCCGGGAAGATTGATGACGGTAGCACCCGGAACCGCTTCCATGACTCCAACGGCACCGGTCGGATTGGGAACAGCCGCGGCAATGCCGCCATAGGAAGCACAGGTTCCGATGGCAATAGTTGCCAGGGCGCTGCCGCAGACCCGCCTGGCAATTTCCAGATGCGTTTTGCCGCTGGTGCAGCCGTACACACCACCATCTTTCATGGAGATGGAGCCTTCAACGGCGCAGAGGTATTTGCCTCTATACTTGGTAATGGTATTTTCAAGCGCTTCGTCAGCCTGATGGCCTGCTGCGGCCATAATTGTCTCATGATAATCCACCGACAGAATATCAAGGATTATCTCGCCAACGGTCGGATTGGCGGCGCGGAGCAGGGCCTCACTGTCGCCGGTGCAATCCTGGAAGTTCAGCCACACCAATGTCGGGCGTTTGACTTCATCCAAAGCCTGAGCCACGGATGGCGCAAATGACGCAGGCAGCGACATTGCAGCCGTCATTGCAGAACAGAACTTGAGGAAATCGCGCCTGGACACCCCACGCTTCTTGAGAATCTCACCTACTGAGTAATCCCGCTGTTCAGACTCCTGCTTTTCATTGCCGTCTTGCTTAACCGCGCCACATACGGTGTCCACATCGTTCTCGCTCATCCATGACCTCCCTTATAAATGGGTTTCTTCTTCACTAAACGTTTATTCGGCAGCAACTTCACTTTGAATAGATACATCTTACCATCTAATTCACGTACCGAAAGAGCACTACACAAATAAATACATTTCAACCGGAGACTTATTCCGGTTTCCTGAGGAAACATCGTTACGATCGAGGGCCCCCCAGCGTCAGGCAGTTACAGCACGAAATATGCCATCAAAGGCATTTTCAGCTTTTTTCACCTTACATCACCATAACGGTCGAATATATAACATATTTATATCACGAGCACGCTCATCATCACGGAACAGCAATGAGTTCGACAAACCTATTTTGCGTCACAAGTGGCACAATAGTAATTAAGGAAATTTCCCATGAGTTGAGCACCTTGAGCTCGCCTACCCTTGAATAACAGACTTATCAATATTTTTTTCAACACTTCAACATTATTGGCTTTTTATCCGCCTGACATTAGACTGGCAGACATGTACATATAAATGAAGCCAAATATAATTACGTTTGTTACAAGAGCAATTATTCTACATAAATCCAAAGAACACCAAAATCAACGATTTTGAAACAAAACTGATTGTCTCCTCCTTTTAGCATGAATACTCAGCAAAGTTCAATTTGTTATATGCAAATTACTTGCGGAAATCGCGTTCTATAACTAGAATGGCACAAAAATTCATCATCAGGCTCTGGCCCCGGATCAGCCAACCGGGCAATTATACAAATATTACTGCAAATAAATCAGCATATTGCGACCAGCCTTATTCCACCACGGGATCGTATCGCGAACTATTTGCAGAACCGGCTTCCCCCTTTTCAGGCAAGCAATTCACTCGCGGCCAAAATCGATATTGTGCCAAAATGTGCTCAATTCCATATTTGTGCCACTATTTACACAATCCACGCTGACCATTCCAATCTATGTCAAGGGCACAGCGGCAGACACACGAGGAGACCATGGCAACAATCACAACTCTCAAAGACAAGTGCCGTAAGTGCTATACCTGTGTGCGAAACTGCCCGGTAAAGGCAATCAAGGGAGGCTCCAGCCATACCGAAGTCATATATGAGCGCTGCATCGGCTGCGGCAAGTGCGTCAATAACTGCCCGCAAAAGGCAAAAATATTTAATGACAAGGTTGCGTCGATGGAACGGCTACTGGCTTCGGGACAGTTGGTTGTCGTGGTACTGGGAGGGGATTTTCCGGCATTTTTCCATAATGTATCCCCCGGGCAACTGGTTGCAGGGCTGAAAGAACTCGGTTTTGCCGAAGTTCATGAAGGTGCCTATGGCGTCGAACTGGTCGCCGTCGAGTATGTAAGTGCAATAGAAGTCGCCACCACCCCCCTTATTTCATCTCACTGCCCGGCAATTGTCGATCTTATTGAGCGGCACTACCCAAAACTGATCAACAACCTCATCGAAGTCGTTTCGCCGATGGTGGCAATGGGGCGTTTCCTGAAGGGAGTATTGGGCGCCGAAGTGAAGGTGGCCTACATCAGCTCATGCAATGGCGCAAAACTGGAAATTGAGTCCGAAGAGGTCAGGGGAGCGGTAGACATTGTCCTGACATGGCGTGAACTGAACAGCATGTTCAAAAGTCGCTCCCTCGACATTGCCACTCTCAAGGAAAGCGCGTTCGATGGAATTGAGCCGTATCAAGGACGCCTCTTCCCGATTACCGAGGGATCGTTCAGGGTGCTTCCCATCGTCAGCGATCTTCTGGACGGCAAAATAGTGACCGCCACCGGAGAAGTCAATGTCATGGAAATCATCAGCGACCTGGCGCAGGGCCGCATTACCCCCAGAATTGCCGACATACGATTCTGCTACAACGGCTGTATCGGAGGCCCCGGCATGAGCCAGGAGCTTACCAGTTTTTTCAAGCGGAACCTGGTAATTTCCCATTTCAAAAGCGATGTCCCGTACAGAACCGCAGCTCACTATCTGGACATGAAGATCACCCCCCACCTTGCGCGGGAATTTTCAAACAGGTACGTCAAGCTCAAGACACCCAAGTCGGCAGATATCACGAAGATACTCAACTCAACCAACAAGTTTACCCAGAAAGATGAGCTCAACTGCAGCGCCTGCGGGTATAAGACATGCCGCGAATACTCAGTGGCGGTTCACCAGGAGCTTGCCAATCTTGACATGTGCCTTCCCTATAACCTGCAGCAGCTTGAAGAAGACAGGGGGCGACTCATCCAGAAGTACGAACTGGCCCAGAGAGAGCTGAACCGGGAGTACGGTGATGAATTCATCATCGGAACCGACAAGAAGACCCAGGAAGTGCTTGACCTGATCAAGCAGGTCGGACCGACTCCGACAACAGTGCTGATCCGGGGCGAATCCGGAACCGGCAAGGAATTGATCGCCAGGGCAATTCACCGTTACAGCAAAAAGAACGACAAGCCCCTCGTAACGGTTAACTGTACGACCATCACGGATTCCCTGCTGGAAAGCGAACTGTTCGGGCACAGGAAGGGCGCTTTCACCGGCGCTGACACTGATAAGATCGGGCTGTTCGAAGCGGCGGACGGGGGCACCATATTTCTTGATGAAATCGGCGACATAACCCCCAAACTTCAGGCGGAGCTGTTACGGGTGCTTGACAGCGGCGACGTCCGCCCCGTCGGAGGAACCGCGACCAAAAAGGTACATATTCGCCTGATTGCTGCCACCAACAAGAATCTTGAGGAAGGAATCAAGAATGGCTGGTTCCGGGAAGATCTTTACTACCGCCTGAATGTTTTCACCATCACCACGCCGCCTCTGCGCAACCGGGTTGAATCCATTCCGGTTCTTGCCCGGCACTTTCTGGAGAAAGCCAGCGCCAAGCTGAACAAGAAGATCGTACACATTGAAATGCGAGCCATCAAGGCAATGACGCACTACCCGTGGTCCGGAAATATCAGGGAGATGCAGAACGTCATCGAACGGGCCGCGGTGCTTACCCAGGATGACACTATCAGGCTGGAGCACCTCCCCCACTCTTTCTCGGAGAACTATACCGGAATGAAAGCGGATAAATCAGTAACACAGGCATCATTCCAGGCGGCGCGCGAACGTCATGTCGGAAGGGTGGAAAAAGATCTGATTCAACAATACCTGATCGAAGTTAACGGACATGTTTCCAAGGCGGCACTGCTTGCGGATATCCCCCGCAGGACATTTTACCGTTTAATGGGAAAATATGGGCTTAAGGGGCGTGAAATCAAGACGCGCCTGAACAGCAGGCAGGAACCGCAAGGCAGCAGCCATACCGATGGAATCAACGCTTGACCTTTGACTTTTTCTTTTTAAGTTTGAGCGATTCCTTCAGTCTCCGTTCGGCTCTCGCAATCAGCAGTCGATGGCTCCCGTCGCCCTGCATATCGGCAGTAGTGCGCTGAATGTACGTTCCATCAGGCTGCATCTCCCAGGCGGAGCGTTGATCCGCCAAATGCGTATCAAATATGACACGAAGCTCTCCTGACAGTTCTGGAGGCTCAACCGGACAGAGGATTTCAACCCGAGCTTCCAGATTACGTTTCATCGCATCAGCTGAAGCGATAAAATATTCTCCAGCACCGCCGTTTCGGAAATAGTAAATACGTGCGTGCTCCAGAAACCTGCCCACCACGCTGACTACCCGGATATTTTCGGAGAGGCCGGGGATTCCGGGGCGCAAACGGCAGGTGTCGCGAACGATCAGATCTATTGTAACTCCGACCATTGAAGCCCGATATAACGCCCTGACAACATCACCATCCTCAAGTGCATTTATTTTGAATTGAATGGCCCCGCCACCGGCACTCCGATGCAGGGCGATCTCACGCTCTATTTTATCAAGCAGCGCTTTTTTGAGCATTCGCGGGGCAATCGCAAGTTTTGAATACTTACGCTTGAGCATGAAACCGGTCGTGAGGAAATTGAACAACTCCGTGACGTCCTCGGCAATGACCTGATCGCAGGTCAACAGGCCGACATCGCTGTACAACCGGGCGGTATCAGCATGATAATTGCCGGTGCCGATATGCAGATAACGCCGCAGACCGTTATAATCCTGGCGCACAACCATGGTGACCTTGCAGTGGGTCTTTAATCCGACGACGCCGTACGTGACGTGTACTCCGGCTTCTTCCATCCGTTCCGCGAGACTGATATTGGTCGCCTCGTCAAAACGCGCTTTCAATTCGACAACAACGGCAACCTGTTTACCGTTTTGGGCCGCCAGTATCAGGGCGTCAATAATACGGCTCTGCTGGGAGGTGCGGTAGAGTGTCATCTTGATCCCGCGAACCTTTGGATCAGTCGCCGCCTCACGCAGAAAGCGCTCGACCGATGTTGAAAAAGATTCATACGGATGCTGCAGCAGGATCGCACCCGCGTCTCGAATGACATGAAATATGTTGCGTGACGTTTGCAACTGAGGATGATCTATCGGGTGATGAGGGGCATCGTGCAGCCGTGGACTTTCAAGTCGCGTCAATTCGAAAAGATCACGCATTGCGAGAAGACCGGGAACTTCAAATACATCGGTTGCTTCATCCAGCTCCAACTCGGCCGCCAGACGTCCACGATGTACCGGATCCATGCCGCTGGCAATCTCCAGGCGCACGATCGGAGCAAACCTGCGTTCTTTCAGCTCCGACTCGATCATCTCCATCAGATCGTCAGCCTCATCTTCATCTTTTTCGGTGTTGGCATTCCTGGTTACCCTGAAAAGTTCGCACGATAAGATTTCCATCCCTGGAAAAAGCATGTCAAGGTTATTCATCATGACCTCTTCAAGCCGGATGAAATGATCCCCCTTGCCGATCCTGATAAAACGGGGGGTACCGGCATTGACCGGGACCTTGATCCGGACCAGAGAACCGTGCTTGGCCTTTGGATAACGCAGAGACACCAGCAGGTTAAGCGACAGATTGGAGATAAATGGAAACGGGTGGGCCGGGTCGATTGATTGCGGCGTCAGCAGCGGGAAAATATTGGTATAATAAAATTCTCTCAGCAGCTTCTTTTCCTTGGGGGTCAACTCGTCATACCGCTCGATACGGATGTTTTTCTCTTCCAGCAAGGCGCAGATATCACGAAACAGCTGTTCCTTCCGGGCCTCCAGTTCGCGTATTTCGGCATAACATTCCGTTACCTGCTGACGCGCAGTGCGCCCGTCGAGTGTCAACTCACGCATTCCGGCGCCGATCTGCTGCTTCAGGCCGCCGATGCGTTTCATAAAAAACTCGTCGAGATTTCCGCTGACAATGGCAATGAATTTGAGTCGTTCCAGGAGCGGCGTACGCTCATCTTCTGCTTCGTGCAGCACGCGACGGTTGAACGACAACCAGGTCAGTTCCCGGTTCAAATACCACTGGCTGTCATGCAGATCGAATTCCGGGGCATCCGCTTTCAACTCGGGCAGTAACCCGGCGCCATCCGCTATCTTTGTGCTTTTTACCTTTTTGGTTTTTTGAGGTTTACCTGTTACAGGAACGGCCTGGTCACGCTTCGCTTTCTTGGGCTGTTGTTTTTTTACGGCCTGGACGACTTTCACACGTGCTCCGTTTTTTCAGAATTAATTTCCAGCGGTAATAAAAAGATTGTACTTAATTTATCCGCATCCGCAATACGTTTGAGTATTATTTCCGGTGAAAGGACACAATAAAAGGCAGCCCGGTATGAGCTGCCTTTTAGCGAACCGCATATAAACAAAGAGCACCTGTACGATTAGAAATAGAAGTTAAATCCGATGGATGCCCTGTTAGAACCGATGTTACTTCCTTTTACTTTATGGCTTTGCCCAAAATTATCGACGGTCTTTGTTTCAGTCGATGTGTACCCTAACCGGAGCGCGCCCTCAAAGCTGAACTGCCTGGCGAGAAAATACGGCTGCTCGCTGTTCTACATGGGTAACCCGAAATTAAGTTTTCCGCCAATCAGATAAATCATGGCGATGAGATTCCTATTTGTGCGGTACCCTCTTGCTCTGGCTTTGGCTGATTGCACCAGG
>JBAYTT010000139.1:0-11004 GCA_041675485.1 Pelobacteraceae bacterium
GGCCGATTGGTGTGGTGCTGGCTGTAGCTGGTATTGCGAAACCGGCGTAGGTGAGGTTCAGGTTGCTCAGGGTGACGATGGCATTAGCCTTGGCAATTACGATGCTCTGTGTATTTGATGCTGCATAGAAACCTGACGTGGCGGCGCCACTGGCCTGCACGACGCACGTGCCGGCACCGGTGGAGCTGAAGGTCGCTCCGCTCACCCACGCACATGGACCGCTCACATAGCTGTAGGTCAATGTGCTGCTGTCACTGTTGGTAGTCGAAGCGCTTACGGTGAAGTTGCCGCCAAGATAGGTCGGAGTCGGTGCAGCACTGAACGTGATCGTAGGAGTAGTTTTACTAAGTGACAATGTGGAATCGCCAAGCGTCCATCTCGAAAAAGCGGCAATTCCTGTCTTGGTTACCGTATTGTTTACCGCACTCAGGGTCCCCCCCTGGTCTGTCCAGTTGACGCCACCGTCGGTCGACCTGTAGAGCCGGAAATTGTTCTCAGTCAAAGAGTTCAATTCCGCATCATGGTAGTTAAAGACCAGCGATGCGTTGAGGGAAGAGTTATTGGTGGGCGAAATATCGTAATACCTGAGAATGGAGACATTGCCGGCCCCGGTCTGCTGAGCGTGGCCGCGGGTGATGGTGGTGCTTCCCAGATTCGCGACCGTGGTGATTTTAGCGCCGAGCCCGGCCACATTCTGGGCGAAGATATTGCTCAACGTTCTGGTGGTGGCAATGGTGCCGGAGGTGCCGAAGACCCTGCCGCTCCCTTCCACAAGAAAGGAAGTGCTGCCGAGGGTGATGGCCTGGCCGCTCAGATCGAGATTCTTTTCCAGAATGAGATTGCCGTTTACCGTAAGCGCTGAGCTTAACGTCGGGGCAGCGGTGGACGATATGAGCAGATTGCCGGTTGTGGGGGAACCGCTGATGGCCGCTTCATTGCCGAGCGCCCATTTATAAATGCCGACATTGCTGGTCGCCGCCGGCACAGCGCCTTTCGACCAGTTGCCCGCATCGGACCAACTGGTGCTGTCAGCGCCGATCCAGGTCGTGAATGCGCCCGACGCCACCCGGTCCGTAGCGGCGTCCATGTTGGTCAATGTGCCGTTGTTGGCGTTGCTGGAAAGATCATACACGGTGTTGCCGTCAAGCTCGTCAAGACGGTAGTACGCCGCAAGCCCCGCCTCATTTCCCGCCAGGGTCTTGGCCATGCTCTCGCGTAGTTGCGCGGCTGTCCGGGCGATGGTCCAGACGCGCACTTCATCGATCTGACCGGAGAAGAACGTGGTACCGCTCCTGCTGCCGATCAAAAGAGGCGTCCCCGAGTCGGTCACCCCACCGGTCCAGTTAGCGCTCTGGGAGAGATTCCCATTTACGTAAATATTCACCGTGCTGCCGTCATAGGTAGCCGCAATATGGCTCCAGACCCCCGAGGTCAAAGCGGTGTCCGAGGTGGTGGCATTCCAGTCGCTCCAGTTATTCCCGTAAAGCAGGGAGACTTTATTGTCGGAAAATATCTCCAGGCTGTACCCCTCATTCGAAGATGTATGAACAAACTTCGATACGGCTGCCACCCATACCCCACCGGTCGGTTTAACCCAGGCTTCAACGGTAAAAGGCTGGGTGCCGTTACGTTGCACGCTGGCGTTGTTGCCGCAATCGACGTAATCGTTGGAACCGTCAAAATCGAGTCCGTTTCTGTTGTCGGCAAAGGCGCCGGATGCTACCCAGGTATAGCCGCCGGACAAAACACCGCCATAGGTACCGGCTATCTGATCGTCCGCAAGCGCGGCTCCCGAGCCGTTGGACATTTTGTAGTAGGAGAGCAACCCGGCTTCGCTGCCGGCAAGCTCCCGGTACATAGTGCCCTTTATCTGGGCTTCCGTCCGCTCGCTGCTCCAGATGCGCGCTTCGTCCATCTTGATATTGGCATAGGTCGTATTCCCGTAATCCGTCGCCAGGGTTAACACTTCCGTTCCGGTCAGGGCGTATGCATCGGTGAGGCTGGTGGTTACGTACAATTTGCCGTTGACATACATCTTGAGCGTTGAGCTGTTGATGGTAACGGCAACGTGGTACCAGACATTGGGGCTGGCAGTGATGCCGCTGCTCTGGGTTATGGCGTTATTGTCGTTGTCGGTGTTCGGCGCGCAATAGATGCCGATAGTGCCATTATTCAAGTATGGCATCACCCGTCTATTGTTTGTGCCGGAGATAGAGTGAAGATCAGCGAGATACTGGGTGCCCACCTGTGAAGCAACCGGCGAGAACCAAAACTCCATGGTCATGGTGCTGTTGGTATTGCCGCTATTCATGGTTGCGACGGCATAGCCGTCAGTGCCGTTGAACTTCACGGCGTAGCCGCCGTTATCGGCAAAAGCGGCTGGAGCGAATGACAGAAACAGAACGAAAACCAATATCAATGATTTCATGTTATTTCTCCTCCACAGGGACATTACTTTTGAAAATATAATAATCTATTTCCCATAAATAAACCTGACGTTAATGTCAAGCTTATAAAAAGATCACCCCAAACAATCGAAGCAGTATGAATGAATTTAGCATGGATTTTATTGGTGGCAAGCAACAGGGCAAAACTGAATCTCTTTAATTATGGCTGTGGTAACGAGACAGAGCGGGTAAAGTGCGGGATCACTTGCTTTGAGATACACGGCCGGATAATTCTCTTTACTCACCCCACCGTGCACATCACCTGCCTGACCCGGTATTCACCGCCGATGACGAGGTATTCTCCTTCCCCCTTCATTATGCTGCCGGGGAGGAGGTCGTTGTAGAAGAAGATCTTGCAGAGCGGCACCATGACTTCCCAGACCGTCGAGCCGAATTCCCAGGCCCGCTCCTCGTCGGAGGTGAACGAGACCAGATTGTTCAACCGCACGATCTGGATGCGCTTGTCGATCTGTTCGATAACATCGTGTTCGCTGGCATCGTACGTGCCGCGATAGAGGGGAATGATGGACAATTGGGGATATTTGCGGACCAGTTCGAACTGGCAGTATTCGTAGAGGATATCGAGCTGGGACTGGATGGCGTTGGTGCGGGCGCTCCCTTTCATGACATCCACCGAGTAGTCGAAATACTCTTCCGTGTGAATGCCCTTGATGCGGGCGCGGTGAAACGAGGGGGTAACTCCCATGCGGCTTTCGACCCAGCGCTTGAGCACGGCTCCTTCGATGGAATTCGAATCCATCATCCAGCCGCGCAGATAGCGGAGATAGCTGTTCTTGATGCTTTTCCGGGCGGCGTCGGTCTGGTCCTGCCACTGGTGGAGCTGGAACTTCACCGACATGTAATCGTTGAAGGTCAGGGCACGCTCTTCCTGGCTGCCAAGCGTAGCCAGCCGGTCAAACAGGAAGCGGTTACCCTCCTTGACTCCCTGAATCTCCAGCGACTGGGGATTGTCGTTGAAATGTCGCGAGGCGATGACCCAGGGCGGCAGGTTGCAGTTGTTGAAGGAACCGTTGTGCATAATGGGTCATCACCTCGTTGTGATTTTCATTCCCTCTCCCTGAGGGAGAGGGTTAGGGTGAGGGGGAAAAGTCGCATATAAAGACGTGAAGCCCCCCCCTCATCCGGCCTTTGGCCACCTTCTCCCTCAGGGAGAAGGGTTTGAAAACTACCCCTACAAAATCTTTGCCAGCTCCACCAGCGTGTACTTGATCGGGCCGGTCGTCATGAACGGTTCGACGCCGAGTTTTTCCAGCTCGCCCTTCGGGTGTTCACCGATCTGGGCGGTCACAACTGCCCGGCAACCAGCGAGTGCTTCGGCTATGCCCTTGAGCAGATGCCCCCGCAGTGGATGATCGGGATCAAAACTGCAATAGCGCTCCACCTTCCGTTCGTCAACCAGTTTTGCATCGCCGTTTTCGACATCATAGATCAGGAATCGTTCGGCGTGCCCGAAATGCTGGTTGATCTCTTTGCCATCTTTTGATGCGACTGCGATTAACATGGTTGGCCTCCCTTTTTCAGGCAACAACAGGCTCGAACGAAAAACATTTTTTTGAACAGGTCCGTTCACATGCCTGGCAACCGATGCAGTTGCCGGGATTGCCGACTTTCATGAACATTTTGGCGGAGTCGTCGCCATCCAGTTCTTCAAACTCCAGCACGTCATGGGCACAGACTTTGTAGCAGCGGCCGCAGCCGATGCAGGTCTCCTCGTCGATGTTCTTTACAAACTGCGGGGTCCATTCTGTTTTGTCGCGTGTTAATCCGGTAATGTAAGCCATGTTCGTTCTCCTTTTAGTAAGTTAAAAATTATTTTGTGGTTTCATGCACAAAATAAGTTCGTTAACGCACTTTTCCCGACCTTGTCGGGGCATGTTTGTGTCAGGACTCGTCGTCCAGAAATGTTGGTGTAACTCCCTTGTTCATTGCTTTGCGCAACCATGGCGGCGGATTGCCCCGCAGCACTTCCTGAAACTTCTCAACCGTCTCTTTCAAACTGACTTCGGTGTTGGTCTTCATGGGGTGAATCTTCTGTGCCACCAGCTTTGCCGCAGCCGGTCCGCCGATCTGCATGGTGTAGACGATGGCGCAGTCGGAGAGCAGCTTTGCCCGGGCGGCAATGCGATCCTCTTCATCGCCGCCATGCTCGCCAACACCCACCGCTTCCAGGAAAACTGCCTCATCGGGACCGACTTCCCAGATATGGAAACTCTGGCACTGGCCGAAGTGCTGGTCGATTATTTCTCCCGTTGATGTGGTAAATGCGATTTTCATACATGCCTCCCGTGTGACGTATGCTGATCCGACAAAAAACGGCGCCACTCCCCGTGTGGAGAATGGCGCCGTTGCCAGAAATTCGGATAGATTTGTCAGAGAAGTTAGCACAGGGCGTGCCAATAGTTATCACATTGAAATAATTAGAGATCGTGGTTGCAGCGGGTGCCATGCCGGTTGACGGAGGGGGTGAAAGCCTAATTTTTAACCACGTAAAGTGATAACTGCTTATTGAACATCCAGACCGCCGTCACCGCAGACGATAGCCGACTCCCGGCTCGGTGATGATATGCTGGGGGCGGGAGGGATCGATTTCCAGCTTGCGGCGAAGATTGCTGATATTGACACGCAGCAGGTGCGGCTGTTCGAGGTAGGCAATTCCCCAGACCTGTTTCAGAATCTGACGGTGAGTCAGAACCTTACCGGCATGAAACACCAACAAGCGCAGAATGTCGTATTCCGTAGGGGTCAGCGAAAGGTCGGCGCCATCGACCGTCACCAGCCTGCTGCCTAAATCAACCTGCAGCTCATTACTTATAAACAGAGGCTCGGGAATTTCCTGAAGCGAGCGGCGCAGTGCTGCCCTGATGCGAGCCAGCAGCTCACCGACACCGAACGGCTTGGTGAGGTAGTCATCTGCCCCGGCATCCAGCGCGGCTACCTTGTCATCCTCGCGATCACGCACCGAGAGGACAATGATCGGTACCTGCGACCATTCACGAATCCGTTTGATCACCTCGATACCATCCAGGTCCGGGAGCCCCAGGTCGAGCAGGATGACGTCAGGCCTGAATGCGGCAGCAGCCGCCAGCCCAGCATGGCCGTTCTCGGCTTCGTTCAGGGAGAATTCCTCACCGGACAACACCGTATGCAGAAAACGCCGGATCGACAGTTCGTCATCCACAACCAGAATGCGGGGTAAATTATCAGTTGCTTGTTCAGCTGTCATAATATCTTCCTCAAAACTGGGCAAGCCGGAACCCACTTGTTTTAGGCGACGCCGCAACGCTTTAAAACAAATACTTTCGTAATGACTTTAGTTGCAGCGTCGCGTGAGAATTATGTTTTGTTTATATCATGCAGCAAGCGATAATGGCAGCCGTGCCACGATTCGGAGGCCGCCATCCGTACGGTTTTCGGCACTGATCCTGCCGCCGTGAGCTTCAATTATTCCCTTGCAGATCGACAGTCCCAGGCCGGTTCCACCAGCCCCCTCGGGAACCGGAATACGGTAAAACTTATCGAACACCCGCTTCAGGTCTTGCTCCGGAACACCGGGGCCTCTATCGGTTACTTCAAGCATGAGCCAGGAGGAATCAGTGCTAGCGAAGATTTCAATGGGGCTGCCCGGCGGTGAATATTTCAGGCTGTTTTCCAGCAGGTTGACCAGAACCTGAATCATCAGCACCAGATCCATGGGGACCATCGGCATTACGGGCTGCATCTGGAATGACACCTTACGGGTATCGCCGCGTGTTTCAAGGACAGCCAGGGCACATCCCACCAGTTCCTGCACATCGCATGGCTCAAGGTTAAGCTTGACGGCGCCTGCTTCGATGCGTGTCATGTCCAGCAGATTGCCGACAAACCGGTTCAATCGCTCCGCCTCGCTGCAGGCTGTCTCCAAAAGCTCCCGCCGCGCCGTGTCACCCAGATGTGCCCCCTCCTCCTTCAGGCTGGTGAGAACGCCGGTGACGGTGGAGAGAGGAGAACGAAGGTCGTGGGAGATGGAATTGAGCAACGCCCGTTCCAGATTTTCCCGTGCCTGGAGTATCTGGGTCTGCTCGGCCTGGTGTGAAAACTGGATGCGTTCCATGGCCATGGCGGCCTGGGTGGCAAAGGCGTCCAGCAGACGGCGATTCTCCTGGGAATGATATTCATGCTCATTTTTCAGCAGTACACCCATCACACCCAGCACGCTGGCCGGAGTCTGCAGGGGAAGGTAGATCAGGGTGGCGGAAACCAGTGTATCAGTGGCACGCCCTGCCGGGTGGTTGTTGCGGAAAGTCCAGTCAGCCACCGCCTGCTCCTTGAGGTCCAGCTCCAACCCGTCACTGGCGGCCATAATATCGAGCCGTTCTCCTTCCGGCAAAAAGATCACTACCTGGGCATTAAGAGCCTCCTCCACGTTTCTGACCACGGCACTCAGCACGGCAGTACAATCAACGGAAGCGGCCAGATCGCGGCTCAGATAATAGAGGCTGGCCGTTTGCACCTCGCGGGCACGCATCACATCAGCCCGCTCCCGCGAACGGGCCACCAGGGTACTGATGACGATTCCCACCACAAACAGCCCAAGAAAGGTAAGCAGATACTGGGTGTCGGCCACGGCAAACGTCATGCGCGGTGGGACAAAGAAAAAATCAAAGGCCAGAACGCCGAGGAAAGCGGTGGCTATAGCCGGTATGCGGCTCAGGCGCAACGCGGCAACAACCACGGCCAGCAGATAGAACATGACCATGTTGGTCGGAGCCAGGAAAGGGCGCAACAGTGCGCACACAACGGTGGCCGCTGAAACAAGAGCAACACTGGCCGCATATCCGCTCAGTTCAAACGGGTTGCGATGCTTGTGTGCTGTGGCACTGGCAGTGGATTTGTCCGGTTCGAAACTGACGATGACAACATCGATGGCCCCGCTTCTTTGAATGATACGATCCACGATCGGTGTCTGCAGGATTTTGCGCCAGTGGCGCCTGGTTGGTTTGCCCATCACGATCTTGGTAATGTTGTGGCGTGTGGCGTATTCCAAAACCGCATTAGTAATGTCGGTGGCGGTTACTGACGCAACCTGACCTCCCAGGCTTTCAGCCAGCCGCAGGTCGCGCCAGATATGTTCACGGTTTTCCCGCACATGACGGCTGTCTGCCGGTGTTTCGATGTAGACCGTAAACCATTGTCCTTTCAATTCTTCGGCCAGCCGGCAGGTAGCCCGGATCAGCTTCTCGCTGTAGGGGGAGCCGCTGACACAGACCAGCAGCCGCTCCGCAGTAGGCCACGGCCCGGCAATGGATTGGGTCTCCATATAGGCCCGCATCTGGTCGTCCACCCTGGCGGCGGTACGGCGCAGGGAGAGTTCCCTGAGCGCCATAAGGTTGCCGGGGCGGAAAAATTTCTCGATGGCTTTGGCTGCTTGGTCGGCGAGATAGATTTTCCCTTCGTGAAGGCGCTGCAGCAGGTCTTCCGGGGGGAGGTCGATCAGCTTGATCTCGAAGGCAAGATCCAGAAGACGATCCGGCACGGTCTCGCGCACGGTGATGCCGGTGATCTGGGCCACCACATCGTTCAGGCTTTCGAAGTGCTGGATATTGACCGTAGTGTAGACGTCGATCCCCGCTTCCAGAATTTCTTCCACATCCTGCCAGCGTTTCTCATGGCGTGAACCGGGGGCGTTGCTATGGGCCAGTTCATCCACCAGAGCGATCTGGGGCTTACGGGCCAGGATTGCGTCAATGTCCATTTCCGGGAGCGCAACCCCCAGGTAGTGAACGTGCTTGCGCTTTACCAGTTCCAGACCATCCAGCAGGGCATCGGTTTCGGCGCGGCCGTGCGATTCGACATAGCCAACCACCACATCGCGGCCATCGGTTTTGCGCTTGCGGGCCGCCTCCAGCATGGCGTAGGTTTTTCCGACACCGGCTGCGTAGCCAAGGAATATTTTCAACTTGCCCAGTTCGGCGGTAACCTCCTCGGCCTGGGCCAGTTTCAGCATCGCTTCGGGGGATGGGCGTATGTCGTCGTCAATAATCATGACTACAGTTTATCCACTTCCAGATTCAGCACAAGCACATTTACTCGTGGAGCGCCCATAAAACCAAGCTGGCGATCTTCAGTCGCTTGTGCAACAGCTTTTACCAGCACGTCTTCCGATACACCGCGCGCCCTGGCAACACGTGGCACCTGCAGCAAAGCCGACTCGGGTGTGACGTGCGGATCGAGGCCACTTGCCGAGGCCTGCACCAGGTCGGCCGGAATGTTACCGGTAACGCCGGCATCTTTGAGCACCTTGACCCGGTCAGCTACGGTCTGCAGGTAAGCGGGGTTGGTCGGTCCGGCATTGGAGCCGCCCGAAGCCATGGCGTTGAAGCCGAAGTCTGACGTCGCGGATGGGCGCGGCCAGAAATATTTCGCATCGGAGAAGGGCTGTCCGATCAGAGTCGAACCGATCTCCTTGCCGCTCTTGTCGGTTATGAAACTTCCCGCAGCCTGCTTGGGGAAGAGGGCATGGGCCATACCGGTGACCACTGCCGGGTAGATGCCGCCGCAGATGATGGTGAAGATGATGAAGAGTAAAATTGCCGGTTTTATGTCTTTCATGGTTTTGTTCTCCTTTTGTTCCCTCCCCCTTGACGGGGGAGGGTCAGGGTGGGGGTGAAAGCGCCATGGAATAGCCGTTTGCAACCTACCCCACCCCCTAACCCCCTCCCGCAAGGGGAGGGGGAATTATCTACACCATCATCCCGATAACCACATCAATCGCCTTGATCCCGACAAACGGCGCGATAATGCCACCCACCCCGTAAATCAGCAGGTTGTGGATCAGCAGCTTTTCAGCCGGCATCGCCCGGAATTTGGTTCCTTTCAGGGCCAGCGGCACCAGCATCGGGATGATAATGGCGTTGAAGATGACCGCCGACAGGATCGCGCTCATTGGAGTGCCCAGATGCATGACATTCAACACGCCCAGTTGCGGGTAGATGGAGAGCAGCATCGCCGGGATGATGGCAAAATACTTGGCCACGTCGTTCGAGATACTGAAGGTGGTCAGGTTGCCCCGGGTCATCAGGATCTGTTTGCCGACCTCGACGATATCCAGCAGCTTGGTCGGATTGCTGTCCAGATCAATGATGTTTGCGGCCTCACGCGCCGGTTGCGTGCCAGTATTCATGGCCACTGCCACGTCTGCTTGTGCCAGCGCCGGGGCGTCGTTGGTGCCGTCGCCGGTCATCGCTACCATGTAACCCGCTTCCTGGTACTCCTTGATCAGGCGCAACTTCTCTTCTGGCTTGGCCTGGGCCAGGAAGTCATCCACCTGGGCTTCGGCGGCGATGGCCGCAGCGGTCAGCGGATTGTCGCCGGTGATCATCACCGTTTTAATACCCATGCTGCGCAACTGCAGAAAGCGTTCCTGAATACCAGCCTTGACGATGTCCTTGAGATTGATCACTCCCAGGATCTCGCATCCTTTGCAGACCACCAGCGGTGTGGCTCCACCCCGGGCAATCTTGTCAACAACTTCAGCCAGATCGCCGGGGACAGCTGTGCAACCCAGTTTCTTGACAAAGGCGATGGTCGAGTCGGAAGCACCCTTGCGGTACTGATTCCCCGCCAGATTGATCCCGGAGAGTCGCGTTTCAGCGCTGAAATCCACGGTTTCCGCATTCGTCGGCATATCCCTGCTCAAGCCGTGTTTCTGCTTCGCCAGCACGACGACGCTCCGTCCTTCCGGTGTCTCGTCCGCCAAGGACGCCATCAGGGCCGCCTCGGCAAGTTCCAGCTCGCTGTGCCCGCCGACCGGGACAAAGGCCACTGCTTCACGGTTGCCGTGGGTGATGGTGCCGGTCTTGTCCAGCAGCAGCACATTGACATCACCCGCCGCCTCGATGGCGCGACCGGAAAGGGCAATGACGTTTTTCTGGAACAGGCGATCCATCCCGGCGATGCCGATGGCGGGCAGCAGGGCGGCAATGGTTGTCGGCGCCAGACAGACAAACAGCGCCACCAGAACCGTGAGCGACACCGGCGTACCATGGCCGGCCGCCTTGACGCTGTAGATCGAGAGCGGACTGATGTTGGCGCAGACCAGCAGGAACACCAGGGTCAGGGCGATCAGCAGCACCTCCAGGGCGATCTCGTTGGGTGTTTTGCGTCGCTTGGCTCCCTCAATAAGTGAGATCATCTTGTCCAGAAAGGTCTCGCCCGGATTGGCGGTGATTCTGATGATAATACTATTGGCAATAACGGTGGTGCCGCCGGTAACGGCGCTGCGGTCGCCGCCCGATTCGCGGATTACCGGAGCCGATTCGCCGGTTACCGCCGATTCATTGACCAGAGCCGCGCCCGTGATGACATCACCGTCACCGGCGATCATATCCCCGGCATCCACCAGGATCAGATCCCCCTTGTGCAGCTGGCTGGCGCCGACGGTGGTAAAGGCACTTTTGAGTTCGGGTTTGGTGACGAGTTTTGCCGTCACATTGGTACGGCTCTGGCGCAGTGAAGCCGCGCGAGCCTTGCCGCGCCCCTCGGCCAGCGCTTCGGCAAA
>JBAYTT010000140.1:0-10984 GCA_041675485.1 Pelobacteraceae bacterium
CTATGTATAAAAGAGTCGCATTTGTCCCGGTTTTTGCCATTGTCATATTCGTCACAACCACACTTTTCCCCTCTCGCGCCCCTGCTGCCGAAGTACTGGTGGTGGCTGACAGCCAGTTGCGCCCGGCCATGGAGATCATCTCCGGTATCCGTAAAAGCCTGGGGAGTTCTCTGAAAATCATTTCACCGGAGGAGGCAAGGCGGGGGCTGAAGGGCGCCGTTGATCGCGAAGGGGCGCGGGTGGTGGTGGCACTGGGAAAAGAGGCACTTGCCGAAGCGCTGGCCCTCCCCCCCGGCATTCCGGTGATTTTCGACATGGTGGTTACCCCACCGGTCATCACCCGCCCAAACACCACCGGCTTTTACCTGGCCACCCCGGTCAGGGAATACTCCGAACTGATCCGAAAACACCTCCACTCCATCCGCCAGATGGCGGTCGTCGGGAGCCGCGACCAGCTTACCCTCCTGGGTAGGGGAGAGGCGGCGTCCTACACCGTCCGTGACACCTCGGAGTTCGTCAGCAGAATGCACCAGATGGATAGTGCCGACGCCATCCTGCTGCTGCCGGACACCTCGGTTCTGACTTCAGCGGCTCTCGATGAAGCCTATCTGTTGTCGTTTCGCAAGGGGATTCCGCTGTTGGGGGTTTCGGAGCGCAACGTCAAGGAGGGGGCGCTGGTAGCGTTGGTCGTTGATATGGTTAACGTGGGAAAATTGATCGGCGCTGCCGCGTCAAAAGCACTGAAAGGGGTCGATATCGGCCAGTTCCCCCCCTCGCCGCCGCGCAAGTTTGATATCTACCTGAATACCGCCACGGCCCGAAGGATGAAGATCGACATCCCCGATGAAATGGTCGGGATGGCCAAGCGTGTGTATCCGTAACATCCCCCTCCCTTGACGGGAGGGGTTAGGGGTGGGTGAATCCGCCATGAAACAACCACATCCTCTTATCACTTGTGCCAAGGAATTAAGAAACCGCTGTACCGACGCAGAACGGCTGCTATGGCGGCATCTGAAAAACAGTCAGTTCGAAGGTTTCAAGTTCCGCAGACAACAAGCGATTGAATCATACATTGTTGACTTTGTCTCTTTCGATGCCCGGCTTGTCATTGAGCTTGATGGAAGACAGCATGCGGATGAGCAGGAGTACGACAGGCACAGGGACGCCTGTTTGAGGGCAAATGGATTTATGGTGTTGAGATTTTGGAACAATGAGTTGTTTACTAATCTTGAAGGCGTTCTGATGTCTATCAGGCAGCACTGCTTACCGGCAACTCCACCCACCCCCTAGCCCCCTCTCGTCAAGGGAGGGGGGACGTCCGTTGATACTCCAGATCCTGCCTGACCACCCGCTCCAGCACCGCGTCGTAATATTCCCGGCGGCAATCCACCGCGTCGATCGCGCCATTACGCAGCAGCGTCATCTGGCGGCAACCGCCGAAGCAAATCGGCAGATAGGGGCATGACAGACACTCCTCCGTCTTCCAGATATCCATATTGTGTGATTCGCGATAATCGGCAATACCCTCGGCCAGCGAGCCGATGCGGAGTTCCGGATAGGCGATAAAGGCCGGGCATTTGTAGTATGACCCCTCCATATTGATCACCAGCTCGTTCTCCAGTTCCACCATGCAGACCGAGAGCTTCGGTTTTGGGGCCGGGAAGCCCCGTTTAAGGGTCTCTTCACGCAACCATACCCCCGCCTCCACCAGCCAGGGTTCGTACGAGCAGGCACAGTCACTGTTAAAGTCGGTCACGACCTGCTCCCCCGCCTTCGGGACCACCGGGGCGAAGAGCAACGTACCGACCCGCCCGGGGTCGATGCCACGGGTCAGCAGGTCGTCGAGCAGGAGTGGGAAGTCACGGTAGTTGTCGCGAGTATAGTTTCCCCCGAGCTGCAGCGGTACGATGTCATAAATGTCGAGCACGTTGCGCATGATCGCTTCATAACTGCCGCGGCCCGAGACATAGGGGCGGCTCTGGTTATGCAACTGGGCAGGACCGTCGATCGTGATCTTGGCTCCGTTCAGCCCGAGCGCAACCAGCTCTTCGGCGCAGACCCGGTTGAGCAGTGTACCGTTGGTCACCAGGGAAAAACTGAACGAGACCCCCTGCCTCCGGGCGGCATCCCGTAGCGGCTGGGAGATGGCGCGGATCAGGTCGAGGGAGAGGAGCGGTTCGCCGCCGTAAAAGGTGAGCTTGACCGGCTGCCCTCTGTCGATCCGGTCGCGGCGGAGGGTTTCGACCAGTAACCGGGCGGTTTCTCCGCTCATATACTTTTTGCCGCGAAACGCGGCCTCGTAGCAGTAGGGGCAGGCGAGGTTGCAATCGAGGTTCAGCACGACGATGGCTCTGAACTGAGTATTCGGACGCGGTGTGGCGAAGATCAGCCGCATCTGTTCTTGTTCGACGGCCCGGTCATGGGTCAGGACACCGAGCCCGGCCAGGGTCGCGCGCTCCTCGTCCGGGAGAGTACCGCTCCTGGCCGCCTCCAGCAGGTCATCCGGCAACAGCACGACCGATGAGCGGGTGGTGGAGTAGACCAGGTTCATGCCCGGCTGATCCGGGCAGGGGTATATTTTCAGATAGGTGGATAGCTGCATGGGGCCTCCAAAGGTATGTTAAGCACTTCCCTTTAACAAAACGGGAGCGAGGGGTGGATTTGCTTTGGACTGTTTGCAGATACAAAAAAAGGGGGGATCGCTCCCCCCTTCCCGTGCATCTGTAAACGGAATCGATTAATAAAGCATGTCGAGAACTATGCTACAGCATGCAGTCAGCGGACCGTCGAATGCGCAATCGTTACCTTTTTCCAGTACTACCAAAGTGCTCTTTTTCATTGTTTCTCTTCTCCTTCTTTCTCTATGGTGTGATCCGCAGGGGACGATCTCGTACCCCCGTCGGTGGTAAATTCCGGTTTATTCTCATCAAAACAAGCGGTGTTTATTCATTAAAGCCGTGCGTTTATATACATACTTACGACAAATGTCAAGCGGATAGAACGCTATTTGTAAAAAAATATTTTTGAGCCTAACGCACCGTTTACAATACTATTTCAGCACGAGTTCCGGCGTATCAACAGATGCGCTTCGCGTAACAAGCCCCCTGCTTGTCACCCGGATATTTTAATTTTTCATCCTTCCCAGCTCCAAGTGAGCAACCAAATCAGCCATTTCCGGCTGGCTCCGCCAGCGTTTTGTCCGCTATTTATTTTCATGATGTTGTTTTGATTGATATTTTGTTTAATTATCCCTATAGTTGCCGAACTTTTCAACACTCATGAGAAGTTACCTGTGCCGCAAACCATCCTTTACATCCTGCTTTGTATCCTGCTGACCTGCGTACCATCCCGTGCGGCAGACGTACTGATCATCGCCGATGCCCAGCTCAAACCGGTTATGGAAGTAACGCAAGGCATGCGCAAGACTCTGCGCGCCTCCACAAAAACCTACTCTCCCGCCGAGGTGCGCGGCTCCCTGGCCGCACTGCTTCAGCAGGAGGAAGCACGGGTGGTGATCGCCCTGGGACGTGAAGCGCTGGCCGAAGCGCTGACACTCCCCCCTTCCATCCCGGTTATCTATGACATGGTCGTGACCCCACCGTCCGTCAACCGTCCGAATACCGTCGGTTTCTACATGGCAACCCCGACCGGCGAGTACGCCGAACTGGCACGAAAACATCTGCCGTCCCTGAAGCGAATGGCGGTGGTAGCCAGCCGCGACTTACTGAACCTTCTGGCCAATAATGTCTCAGCCCCGGTCAGCTCCCACTCAGTCAAAAACACGGTTGAGTTCGTCAAAACGCTTAAACAGCTGGAGAATACCGATGCCATCCTGCTCCTGCCGGATAGCCGGGTCATGACCTCGACCGCCATGGAGGAGGCCTACCTCCTTTCCTTCCGCAAGCGCATTCCGCTCCTGGGGGTTTCCGAGCGGCATGTCAGGGAGGGAGCGCTGCTGGCACTGGTAGTCGATATGGTCAACGTCGGCAAACTCATCGGCGAGCAGGCCACCAGGGCATTGAAAAACGGGAGTGTCGGGCAGCAATCGGCCCTTCCTCCGCGCAAGTTCGAACTGTACCTGAATATGGATACCGCCCGCAAAATGCACATCAGCATTCCGGATGAGGTCGTGCGCATGGCCAGAAAGGCGTATCCATGACTCAGACCCATGGAGACATGCCTCTGGTCCACAGGGAACAGGACAAGAATAAAACGGGCATGAACAGGCTGAAGCCCATAATGACCTTCCGCATCAAGGCGCTGCTCTTCATGGTCCCGCTACTGCTGCTGATGTCGTTCGTCCACACCTGGGAATCGATCCGGGTCGGCAAGGGGGTTATCCGGAGCGAGATTATCAAACGTGCCGAGGCGATCACCACCCTGGCGACCAAAACCGGTGAACTGCCGATCCTTTCCGGAAATCCGGAGCTGCTGAAGAGTACGGCAGCTTTCCTCAAATCCAATACCGAGGTGGGAGAAGTAACCTTCTACGACGCCGCGATGACGCCGCTGATCCATGACGGGCAGCCGCTGGCCAGACATTTGAGCAATCCGCCGGCAACCACGGCACTCTCCATGACCGAGGAGCAGAACGCCTTCGTCTTCTACGCTCCGGTCTTTACCGAGAAGGTAAAGGATGATTTTGACATTATCAGCGGCATGGACGGCGGGCAGAAAATAAGGGAGACCATCGGCTGGATCAGGATCGGTTTTTCCAAGACTTCACTTCACGAGAACGAACGCCGCATCGTAGCGCGCGGCGTGGTCTTGTCGCTGGCGTTCGCCGTGGCAAGCTGCATTGCGGCCTTTTTCCTGATGGGAGTGGCCACGCGTCCTCTGCGGCAGATCGTCAAGATGGCCGATGGCGTATCCCACGGCGATTTCAGCCGTGAATTTGAAATTCACCAGTATGACGAAGTCGGCACGCTGGCCAGTTCGTTCACGGCCATGCGGCACACCATCCGCAAGGTTCTGCAGGAGACGGACGGGCTGATTATTGCCGTTCAGGAGGGGCGCCTGGACAGCCGCAGCGATGCCGGGCAGTTCGAGGGCGAGTGGCGCAACCTGGTTGTGGGGGTCAATGACCTGGCCGGAGCATTTGCCCAGGGGGTGGTGGAACTGCAGAGCGCCAAGGAAGCGGCCGAGACCGCCAACCGCGCCAAGAGTGAATTCCTGTCGAGCATGAGCCACGAACTGCGCACGCCACTGAACGCCATTCTGGGCTATGCACAGATCCTCAAGCGACAGGACAACATAACCGATACCCAACGCCAGCAACTGGAAATCATGCGCAGCAGTGGCGAGCACCTTTTGACCCTGATCAACGACATCCTTGATGTGGGCAAGATCGAGGCGCAGAAAATGGAGATCGAGCAGATCGCCTTCGACCTTCCGGCACTGGTGCGCCAGGCGTTCAACCTGACCCGCTTGAGCGCCGAAGAGAAAGAGCTCCGCTTTCTGTACGAGGAGGGGTCACCACTCCCCCCCTATGTCCTTGGAGATGAGCGCAAGTTGCGCCAGATCCTGTTGAACCTGCTGAGTAATGCTCTCAAGTACACCAAACGGGGGAGCGTTACCCTGCGCGTGGCATACGACCATGGGGGAGGCGGGGTCTTCCGCTGCGATATCATCGATACCGGAGTCGGTATCCCGACCGACAAACTGGAAACTATCTTCGAACCGTTTACCCAGCTGGCCGGAAGAGGCCAGGTGCGCGAGGGCACCGGACTCGGACTGAACATCACCCGGCACCTGCTGGAACTGATGCATGGCACCCTGACCGTTAAAAGCGAAATCGGCTCGGGAAGTATTTTCAGCATGACACTGGCGCTCCCCCCGGTAGCAGACCCGGAACGGGCGCTGGAAAAGACGGAGTTTTCCGTAACCGGTTACCATGGAGAGCGCAAACGCATTCTGGTGGTCGATGACAATATCGGCAACACCTCCATGCTGGTATCATTGCTGGAACCGCTCGGCTTCAAGGTTGATACCGCCCTGAACGGAGAGGAAGCGCTGAGCATGGCGTATGAACGGCAGCCGGACATGGTACTCATGGACCTGGTGATGCCGGTGATGAATGGACTTGAGGCGGCACGCCTGCTGCGCGCCGACCCGCGGTTCAACCGGACCGGGATCATCGGCGCTTCTGCCTCGGTGACCGACAGCGACCATAAAAACGAGTTCATTGAGACCTGCGACGATTTCGTGGTCAAACCGATCCGCATCGACGTCCTGCTGGACAAGATTGGACGACGGATGGCGCTCCAATGGGATACGGAAGAGATCATCGTGCCAGCCAGGGAAACCTTTACCGAGCGGGATTATGATGGCATGCCAACCCCGCCGCAATCCGAACTCGATGAGTTGCTGAATCTCGCCATGATGGGAGATATGCAAGGAGTAGAAGAGTGGGCCACCAAACTGGAGGCACGGGATACCCGTTACCATATTTTTGCCGGCAGACTGAAGGAGCTTGCCGGAAGTTTTAGAACCAAAGCCGTTCTGGCGCTGGTAAATCGTTGTCGTGGAGAACAAATATGAGTCCTGAAGCTCACAAAGCGTCGCCTATCGACGGACGCAAACCGGTTATTCTGGCTGTTGACGACGATGCCAACAACCTCTCCGTGGTCCGCGACTGCCTGACCGGTTTCAATTACACCGTCCTGGTGGCCGAGGATGGCGAGAGCGCGATCAGTCGTGCGGATTATGCCCGCCCCGACCTGATTCTGCTGGACATCATGATGCCCGGCATGGACGGTTACGAGACCTGTCGGCAGCTGAAGCGCCAGGAAAGTACCCGCGAAATCCCGGTAATTTTCATGTCGGCCCTGGCTGAAACCGGACACAAGGTGCAGGGACTTGAGGCGGGAGCGGTCGATTATGTCACCAAACCGTTTCAGCAGGAGGAACTGCTGGCCAGGGTGGGAGTGCACCTGAGCATTCGCGACCTGAACCGTCGCCTTCAGGAAGCCAATGAGCTGCTGGAAGCACGGGTCGAAGCCCGCACTATCGATCTGGCAATCGCCAACCGGGTGCTGGAAGATGAGATTGCCGAGCGCCAGGCCGCCCAGGAACAACTCCAGGAGCAGGCTGTCGTCCTTGAGGAAAAGTTTGAGGAGCTGCAGGTAGCTCAGGTAGCCCTGCGCACCAGCGAACAGAAGTTCCGCGCCATCTTCGATCAGACCTTCCAGTTGATCGGCTTGACGACACCCGAGGGAATCATGCTGGAGGCCAACCAGACCGCGCTCTCCTTTTGTGGGGCAGCGGAATGCGAAGTCCTGAACAAGCCTTTCTGGGAGACCCCCTGGTGGAATCACTCGGATGATCAGCGTGAGCGTGTACGCCTGGCCGTACAGCAGGCGGCAGCAGGAGAGTTCGTCCGGTTTGAGGCTCCCCGCCAGACTCCGGACGGTGTAACCCATTACATCGACTTCTCCCTGAAACCGATCATGGATGCAGACGGAAAGGTGGTAATGCTGATTCCCGAGGGTCGCGACATCACCTCTTACAAGAAACTGGAGGAACAGCTCAGACAGTCGCAAAAAATGGAAGCGATCGGCACCCTGGCGGGAGGCGTGGCCCACGACTTCAACAACATCCTGACCGCCATCATGGGCTTCGGGAGCATACTGCGCTCAAAACTCGGTGACTCTCCATTTACCCATTATGTCGATGACATCCTTACCGCTTCCGACCGGGCCGCCAAGCTGACTTTGAGTCTCCTGGCATTCAGCCGGAAGCAGATTATGGAGACCAAACCGGAAGGGATCAACGAGATCGTCAGAACCATTGACAAGATCCTGCGCCGGGTAATCGGTGACGACATCGATTTCCAATGCTCTTTTGCACCGGAAGAACTGGTAATCATGGGCGATTGCGGCCAGATTGAGCAGGTGCTCATGAACCTGGCGGTCAATGCGCGCGATGCCATGCCCAAGGGGGGAATTCTCAGCATCAAAACGGAACAACTGGAGTTAACGGAAGAACTGCCCGGCACTTCTCTTACGCCCGGACCGTATGCAAAAATCACTGTTTCCGACACGGGACATGGCATCGACGAAGGAACCCTCCAGAGAATTTTCGAACCCTTCTTCACTACCAAGGAGGTCGGCAAGGGGACCGGACTCGGCCTCTCCATCGTTTACGGAATCATCAAGCAACATGGCGGAGAAGTGACCGTTTACAGCGAAATAGGCAAAGGCACCTGCTTCAAAATCTATCTCCCGCTGGTGAATTCCTGCGAAGCCCGCCACGAAAAGAAAACGGACGTACCGGTTGTAGGTGGCATAGAAACAATCCTTCTGGCCGAAGACAATGACGCCGTACGGAATTTCATGGTCCAGGCCCTTGAGGAATACGGGTACAACGTAATCGCGGCGATGAACGGCCTGGAGGCGCTGGAAAAATATCGTACCTATAAGGACCGGATACAGCTCATGATGCTGGACGTGGTCATGCCCAAAATGAACGGGCGTGAGGTATTCGAAATCATCAGAAGAGAAGGGGAACAGGTCCGGGTGCTCTTTTCCAGCGGCTATACCGCCGATATTATTGAGCAGGATGGGGTAATGGAGGATGGGGTCGGTTTTCTGGCAAAACCGGTCACGGTGCAGGTGCTGCTGGCAAAAGTCAGGGAGGCACTGGATTAGGATAAACCGGGATTCCAGCAAAAATGTACTAAAGGGGACATGGTGATCGTGTCCCCTTTGATATCTAATCCGGTTCTCTCGGGTCCAGAACCAGCTTGATGCCATTGAGAATTTCAGTCATTCGCTTTGATGAAAGCGTCCCGGCATGTTTGTCAGCCGGTCTAAAAATCTGTACACTGCCTCCCTGCCCAAGCTAGACGTTTATGCCGATGTGACGACCATCAGCCAGTTCCACATCCAGAGACAGTTTACCACCCAGTGCCTCAATGTACCGTTTGAGAGAAGAGATTTTAACTTCGTGGCCGCGCTTTTCCAGATTGGCAACGGAAGGTTGCGATATTCCAAGCGCTGCCGCCAGATCATGTTGCGACATCTCAACAGTTTGACGTAACTGAGCAAGGCGGAGTTCAAAAATCTCCTGATCCGCCTGAGCACGTGCTGCCGCTACTACAGCAGGCTTTACTTTTTTAATTAATTCCGAAAGTGGCTTTGCCATAGCTTACTCCAGTTCTTGCAAATAGTTCAGAAATTCACGCTCTGCAATCGGGATCATGGTTTCGTAAAAATGTTTATTTCCGGTTTTGTCACCGCCACACAGCATCACGGCCTGGCGGAGAGGATCAAAGGCGAAAAATACCCGGTACGGTTTGCCTTTGTGTTGTACGCGGAGTTCTTTCAGATTCTTTACCTTGTCAGTCCCTTTGAGACTATCAACGTGCGGCCTGCCTAACATGGGGCCGTATTGTTCAAGAACCAATATGGCGGCCAACACATCTTGTTGCTCCGAAGCATCCAAGCCAAGAAGCCAATCATCGAAGTATTCAACCGTTACGATTTCCCACGCCATATTTCATTTTCCTATTTAAAAATAGCTTTCAGGCTATATAATGTCAAGGCTATATTTTTTGAAAGGAGAATGTGTTTTTGCTTGCCAACGGCAACACCTGGGTGAGGTATGAATAAGCCTTCTTCCTGGCTGAACGTCATTGCCGGTACTTTTCCATAAAAACAAGCTCCACAAGTTCGGACAACTGTTTTCGCATGAATATCTTATAACCAAGTTTCTCATACAAGTGGATGTTCCGTACGCTTTTGCTGCCAGTGAACAATTCAAATCGCTTTGCCATCGGAAACTCTGCTTCGACTGCCAGCATTAATTGTGTGCCGATACCCTTCCCCTGGAAGTCAGGATGAACAATCAAGCGTCCGATTTCGTGGTTTTCATTGTTAATCGAGACTTTGACTGACCCGATTATTTTGCAGGATTCGCATGCCTTAAGAAAAGTGTTCTCTGCAAACCCCTGCTTGATTTCTTCAAGTGTCTGGGTCAAAGGGGGAATTGACCAATCATTATAAATAATGGCTTCACTTTGGTAAGCCAGCTTCTGAATCTCCAGAATTTCCTCAGCATCCGCGATGTTGGCATGTCTTATATTGATCATAATTTCTTCCTTACGTTCAACAGGCCGGTCCATGCCCTCGCCCGGCTTTATCGGACGGTCGGCGTCCATTAGCCTTATTGGAACAGTTATCAAGTCCTGCCCCTATAGTTCCCCTTTAGGTCTGATAATTCCATTCAATTTTAGCAACTTGACCGCATTCATTGCACGTAGCGGATTTCACACGCGGATTCTCTTTACCCCCACCTGTGACTACCGCATTAAACTTCGAAAAAGGGCCGAGTTCGTCCCAGTTTGATCCGCCCCAACCGGAACCGGTGTCAAGTGCCGTCACTTTTTCTTCAGTTTTGCACTTCTCGCAACTCAGCTTCATACAAATTTTGTCTATAACTCCCATCCGATGTCACCTCCAGACTGCAGAAATACGTCATAAACGTTTTTGAATTTATTTCGCGCAAACGGGCCGGACCTTGACCTAGACCTGACCCCCAAGATGACCTTAGTCGCCTAAATTGATGTTTATGTTGATTTCTGGACATTCAACCCTCCAGAAGACACGCAAAGCGCGCTCCAAACATTAAAACGGACGTCATCGGACAAATAAACTTAGAAACGGCAGTTAAACACGGATACATCGGATGAACACGGATAAAACCTGAAAAAACGGTAAAAAACAACCTTCATTCTTTGACGCCGACACCTGCAAGTATTGATGTATCTGTGTGTGTCCGTTTCATCCGAGCTTCAACTGCTTTTCCCAGAATTAAGACTCTTTTATTGCATTTCTGCAACATCATTGTCAACATTTCATGATTTACGGGGATTCACTTCACCCCCCTGGCAATCTCCCGCCGACTCAACACCGCCTGAAGAATCCTCACCCCCCGCTCTATCTGCCCCTCACCCAGATTTCCATAACCGATAACCAGCGTATCA
>JBAYTT010000141.1:0-10950 GCA_041675485.1 Pelobacteraceae bacterium
ACTATTCCTGTAATCAGGCGGGACTTCACCGAGGGATTCCGAAAAGTGAACCGTCCCGTCTTTGTCGCTCCATTTGTACGTTTCAGCGTGGGCAACAGCCGTTATCAACATAAAAACAAGAAAAAGCTTTTTCATGTTTCCTCCTGCAGCGATCATAATGCGACAACTTCGTTCAATGTCTCAGGACGCAGCAGCATGTCTGCGGCCACCGATGGTTAGGGACGTTACTGTTAAACAAACATGGAAAGTCAGGCTGGCAAAGGCGGTATCCTTGACCCGCCAGATTACTCCCCGACCCCGATCGGCATTGTCTTCAAATGCCAGATTTCCTCGTTATAATTGCCGATCGTCCGGTCGGTGGAAAACTTGCCGCTTTTGGCGGTGTTGAGAATGCTCATGCGGGTCCAGCGCTCGCGATCCCGGTAGGCCTCCGCCACCCGCTGCTGGGCATCGACAAAGCTGCGGAAATCCGCCGCTACCATCCAGGGATCCTGGGACGAGCAGACTGCATTGATGATCGGATCAAAGAGACCGGCCTCGAACAGGTTGAAGTGTCCGGAGCGGAGAAGATTCATAACCCGCTGCAGATCATTGTCATGGCTGATGATGCCATGTGGATCATACTGCCAGCGCAGCTCATCGACCTGCTCGCTCGTCAGCCCGAACATGAAGAAGTTTTCCTCCCCGACCTCTTCACGGATTTCGATGTTTGCTCCGTCCAGAGTGCCGATGGTAACCGCGCCGTTCATCATGAACTTCATATTGCCGGTTCCGGAGGCTTCCTTGCCGGCGGTTGACAGCTGTTCCGAAAGATCACTGCCGGGGCAGATCACCTCCATGGCGGTCACGCTGTAGTTGGGCAGGAACGCCACCTTGAGCTTGTCGCCGACTTCCGGATCGGCGTTGATGACGTTAGCCACGTTGTTGATCAGCTTGATAATCAGCTTTGCCATGAAATAACCGGGCGCCGCCTTGCCGCCGATCAGCACGCAGCGCTCGGTCCACCCGGCGGTATCGCCGCGCTTGATCCGGTCGTAGAGGTGGATGACATGCAGTATGTTGAGGAGCTGCCGCTTGTATTCGTGGATCCTCTTGACCTGGACATCGAAGATCGCAGCTGTATTGAACGTCACCCCGCATTTTGCCTCTACCAGTGCGGCAAGACGCATTTTGTTGTCCTGCTTTACCTCGTGCCAGCGCTGCCGGAAGTGCGGATCATCGGCATACCCGGCAATGCTGCTGATCTGCTGGAGATCGGCAATCCAACCATCGCCTATCTTTTCGCTGACCAGGCGGCTCAAACCCGGATTACATCGGGCAATCCAGCGACGGGGCGTTACCCCGTTGGTTTTGTTGTTGAATTTATGCGGCCAGAGTTCATAAAAATCCCGGAACAACCCCTGCGTCAGCAGTTGCGAATGAAGCGCGGCAACGCCGTTAACGGAGAAACTGCCGACAATGGCAAGATAGGCCATCCGGATCTGGAGAGATCCCCCCTCCTCGATGATCGACATGCGCTGCATCCGCTCATTGTCGCCGGGCCAGCGACTGGCGACCTCGGACAGAAAACGCGCATTGATCTCCAGGATGATTTCAAGGATGCGGGGAAGCAACTGGCCGAACAGCGGCAGCGGCCACTTTTCCAGCGCTTCGGGAAGCAGGGTGTGGTTGGTGTACGCCATGGTCTGACAGGTGATACCCCAGGCCCGGTCCCACCCCATGCCATGATCGTCCATCAGTATGCGCATCAGTTCAGGCACGGCACAGCTCGGATGGGTATCATTCAACTGGAAACAGTTGTTGGCGGCAAAATCGCTGAAATCGCCCTTGTTCACCATGACCCAGCGTTCGACGACATCCTGAAGGCTTGCGGAGGCAAGAAAATATTGCTGGCGCAGACGAAGCACCTTGCCGTTTTCACTGGCGTCGTTCGGATAGAGCACCATGGAGATATTCTCCGCCTCGTTCTTGGTGGCAACCGATTCCGCATAGCCGCCGGCATTGAACTCGCCAAGGTCAAAAGCATCGGTGGCAGCGGCTTTCCAGAGCCGCAGCGTATTGACCGTGCCGTTGCGGTAACCGGGGATCGGAATATCATAGGGTACGGCCAGGACATCCCGGCTGTCGACCCAGCGGACACGCTGTTCGCCGCTCTCGCTGCGGAAGTGTTCACTATGGCCGCCGAAGCGGACCCGCTGGGTAAATTCCGGGCGCTCCTGTTCCCAAGGGTTACCGTCCCGCAGCCAGTGATCCGGCTCTTCCACCTGACGGCCATCAACGATGCGCTGGCGAAACATGCCGTATTCATAGCGAATGCCATACCCCATAACCGGCAATTGCAGGGTGGCGCAACTGTCCAGAAAACAGGCCGCCAACCGTCCAAGACCGCCGTTGCCAAGCCCGGCATCGACCTCGGCTTCGACAAGATCCTCCAGTTTGATGCCAAGCTCATGCATCGCCTTTTCAACAGTACCGGTAACGCCGATGTTCAGCATGGCATTGCCGAGGGCCCTCCCCATCAAAAACTCCAGTGACAGGTAATACCCCTGCTTGCAGTGGGACTCGATGTAGCTGTAGCGGGTTTTCTTCCACCGTTCCATGAGGCGGTCACGAACCGTCAGCGCCAGCGCCTTGTAAAAATAGTGCACCGAATGGCTGTATTTGTTCTGACCAAGGGTATAGGTAAAATAGTGCCGGTAATCGTGGATAAGATCCGGCACTTCCAGCGACAGCGGGGGCAGCTCCGATAAACTGGGTGAGCTGATCGTCGTGCGTTTCTTTTTGTGAACCATATTAGCTTCCTTCCTACGCATCTCAATTCTACGATGCAGATAGTTTTATTGATGTAACGCAGTGACTACCCCGACGAACCGGAGCCAGACAAAATAATTTAGCTTCACGATTACCTCATGATTACCAAGCTTTGGAACTAAAAATCATGGGCAATCTTGAAGTAATCTTGAGGCAAAAAAAAGGGTTAGTTACTGAGCTGAAACCGTACACGGTTTTGCCGGGGAAGGCAATTTGAGAACGGATCTCAGTCGGTATACGGTTCATGCCGCCAGTTCGCGAAACCGCCGAACCGCTTCAGGAATGGCTTCTTCCCGGATATTGCCGAATGCCAGCCGCAAATACCCCTCCAACCCCGGACCGAAGACCTCACCCGGCAGACAGAGGATGGCGGCTTCATCCACCAGCCGTTTTGCCACCTGACGGCCGCTGCACTGTTCAAAGGGATGGCTCACCCAGGCGAAGAACGCCCCGCTGGCGGCCAGATGAAAAGGGTTGCCCGGCTTGGTAAATTCAGCGCGGAACAGGTCATGGCGGCGGCTCATCATATCCCGGTTGGCCGATACCCAGCCATCAAGGTGCTCAACACCATACTTGACGGCATGCTGAGTGATGCGCGGCTGACAGACCGCCATGGTGTCCTGCGCCTTGAGGGCATGGTGGATGAACTGTTCCGATGCAGCCAGCAGTCCTGCGCGGTAGCCGGTCAGCGCATAGGTTTTGCCGAACGAGGCGATCTGCACAAAATGGTCGCCCCAGTTCGGGTCGCCGAACAGTTCGTGCGGGCGGAGGCCGCCGGGAATGAACTCATTATAGGTTTCATCCAGAATAAGGGCGATGTTGTGACGCCGGGCAACATCAAACAACTGGCGAAGCGTATCCGGCGACGAGATCGCTCCGGTCGGATTGCTGGGAGAGACCACCAGAATTGCACGGGTTCTGGCACTGATCAGACTTTCAATGGTGACCGGGTCAGGCATCCCCCGGTCCGCCTCAACAAACGGCGCATACACCCCGCGGACACCGAGAATATCGAGCGCCATCGGATGATCGAAGTAATAAGGCGCCTGCACCACAATCTCGTCTCCGGCACGGCAGAGAGTGACGATCGCCAGCCAAAAGGCCTGACTGGCACCGATGGTCAGGCAAAAATTATCCGGCGACAGCTCTGCGCCGTATTTCCTGTAGTAATAATCACGTACAGCCTCACGCACCTCCAGAAGCCCTTCATCGGGAGAATACCTGGATACCTGCGGATCGCTCAGCAAGCGGCACAGGTGCTCCGTCAACTCCGGAGCAGGGGCATAATCGGGCACTGCCTGGCAGAGGTCGATCAGCTCCAGGCCATCATGCGGCCGCTCAACAAGCCAGCGTTTTACCTCGGAAATAGGGGGGAAATGAACGTTTGAAATAAGCGGCGACACTATCATACTCATCTATGCTCTCCTGATACGCAATATTCAGCCTTGAATATACCAGAAATCCCCCACTCTGCTCGTACAATTTTCCCTTACAAAATCCATATTTTATATTGACACAACCCTTGACCGCCGGTATAAGTTCCCTTACCGTGGAAAAAAGTGGAACATTGTGGAAAATAATACCAAAGAGACGACCATGTTCAGGGGCATTTTCGAGACAACCATAGACGCCAAGGGACGTACCAGTCTGCCGGCCAGATTCAGGGAGATCCTCGCCGGCACGCATGGCGACGAACGTTTTTTCCTGACCAATTCGGTTCCGGTTGATCTGGGTGGCGGTCTGCACAGCTCCGGACTGCTGATTTTCCCCTACAAGGAATGGTTTGTCTTTGAGGAAAATTTCCGGGTCAGCAAAGGGTTCACGTCAGATCAACGCAAGAGCATCATGCGCACCATTATTTCACCGGCCCAGGAATGTTGCGCCGATAAACTGGGGCGGTTTCTGATCCCGCCCACATTCCGCAAGAGCGCAGCACTTGATCGGGAAATCCAGTTCGTCGGTACGATGGACAAGATTGAAATCTGGAGCATGAGTGAATGGGAGAAAGTCCGGGCCCAGGATGTGAAAAACTTCCCGAGCGGCACTGAAGCAGCCGCGGAGCTTGGTCTCTAGTGGCAGGGTTCAGTCACCTCTCGGTTCTCCCTGATGAAGTAATCCGCTTTCTGGAACCGGCAGACGGCAAAACATATCTGGACGGCACACTGGGAGGCGGCGGGCATGCGGCACTGATCCTTGAAAAGGCGCCAAAAGCGGTTCTGGTCGGCATCGACCGCGATCAGGCAGCCCTGGCTGCGGCAGGGACACTGCTGGCGGCCTACGGCGACTCAATCCGGCTGGTTCATGGCGACTTTGCCGGGGTGGCCGGACACTTGAGCGCACTCGGCATACCGGCGCTGGACGGATTTATCCTCGATTTGGGGGTTTCGTCTCACCAGCTGGATACGAGGGAACGCGGTTTCAGCTTTCAACTGGATGCGCCGCTTGACATGCGTATGGACACCAGTTGCGGCGAAACTGCCGCAGACCTGGTAAACGGGCTCCCAGAGCAGGAACTGGAACGGATCATCAGCGATTTTGGCGAGGAGCGCTGGGCAAAACGAATCGCTTCTTTCATCGTAAAGGCACGTGCGGAGTCATTGATCACAACCACGTTCCGGCTGGTTGATATCATCAAAGGGGCGGTTCCCAAGGCAAAGTGGGATGAACGGATCCACCCCGCCACCCGCACATTTCAGGCTCTCCGCATTGCCGTCAACAGCGAATTGGAAAGCCTGGAGCGGGGAATGCGGGACGCCCTTGACCTTCTGAAGCCGGGCGGACGTGGTGTCATAATTTCATTCCATTCCCTGGAGGACCGGATCGTCAAGCATATCTTCCGGGAATACGCTGAAGGATGCACCTGCCCGCGCCAGTTTCCGATCTGTGTCTGCGGCAAACAGCCGCGGGTGAAGGTTCTGACCACGAGGCCGGTAACAGCGACAGCTGAAGAGACAGAGGGCAACCCACGGGCGCGCAGCGCCAAATTACGGGCAATAGAGAAACTATAGAGCAACCAACCCCTCCCAGCCTCCCCTGACAATGGGGACTGAGGGGGGTTAGAATTGGAGGCAATTACCAATGGCACAAGCGAGAACCGATTATACCAAAGTTGCCGCGCCACGCGCTCTTGGCGGTATAGAAGTAACTCCGCATCGCATTGACCTGTTCAAATACCTTATGGTATGCATGTTCGTATTCACGATTGTCTCGGTCTTTCATGTCTGGTCTCGCTTCAAACTGGTTGACCTGAACCTGCAAATTTCCGAAATCAGCCGTCAACTGGATGAGGCGGGACAGGAACAGAAGCGGCTGAAAGTTGAGGCCGCCTCGCTGAAGGCTCCGGCGCGAATTGAAGCCATTGCCAAGAATGAACTGGGAATGGCGCTGCCGACCGACCAGCAGGTCATTCACGTCAAATGAAAGACGAACGGGAAAAATGGGCACGCATCCGGATCATCATGATCGGGATCGTTTTCGGCCTGCTGTTCCTGTCGGTGGTCGGACGAGCGTTCTATCTTCAAATCCTCCAGCACGAAAACCTCGTAAAAAAAGCTGACAAGCAGCATCAGCATAAAGTTGATCTCACTCCGGCACGAGGCAGCATCCTTGACCGCAACGGCACAACACTGGCCGAATCCATACACATGGATTCCTGTTATGCGGAACCGCGGCGCATCAAGGATGTTGACGGCACCGCCGGAGTGCTGGCACCGATGCTTGGTATACCGAAGCATGAGCTGGTCACCAAACTCTCCGTCAACAAATCTTTCATATGGATCGAGCGGTGGCTGGCTCCTGAAGTTGCTGCAAGAGTCAAGAACATGAAACTGCCGGGCATCGGTTTTGTACCGGAATCCAAACGTTTTTATCCCAACATGGAAATAGCCGCGCATGTGGTCGGCTTCACCGGGCGGGACCCTAACGGCCTGGAAGGGATCGAACTTAAATACGACAGCACCATTCTGGGCAACACAGGCTATATGATCACGGAGCGGGACGCTCTCGGCAGAAATATCGCCATAATGAATACGGTCATCAAGGACTCTTCTCCCGGCAAAAGCGTTATCCTGACACTGGACAAGACCATCCAGTTTATTGCCGAAAAAGAGCTGGCCAAGGCCGTGACGGAAAGCAACGCCAAGGGAGGCATGGCACTGGTGATGGAATCGGATACCGGCAAGGTTCTGGCCATGGCAAACTATCCCACGTTCAACCCGAACTCCTATTCGCGTTACACTCTTGCTCAACTGCGCAATCACGTGGTGGTAGACAGCTTCGAACCCGGCTCGACCTTCAAGATTTTTACCATCGCAGCAGCGCTCGATTCGGGCACTATCAAGCCGGGTGATGTGTATAACTGTGAAAACGGCACCTATCGGATAGCGGACCGGACCATACATGACGACCATCCTCACTCGCGGCTGAGCGTTTCGGAAATAATAAAGTATTCAAGCAACATCGGCTCGGCAAAGATCGGCTTCAAAATGGGCGAGGAGAAGTTGTCATCGTATCTGCGTAACTTCGGTTTCGGCGGACGTACCGGTATCGACCTGCCGGGCGAATCACCCGGAAGCCTGAAAAAGCACTGGTACGGCGTGGACCTGGCAACCATCTCTTTCGGCCAGGGGGTTTCCCTCTCGGCTATCCAGCTGGTGTCGGCACTCTCATCCATTGCCAATGGCGGCAACCTGATGAAACCATATCTGGTTGAACAGATTCTCGATGACAACGGCACGGTGGCGCAGAAATTCGAGCCGCAGCTTGTCCGTCGGGTCATCTCGCAGGAAACTGCCCAGAAGGTGACCAAAATGATGGAAACCGTTACCGCTGACGGCGGTACCGGCACGAAAGCGGCGCTTGACGGCTATCGTGTCGCGGGGAAAACCGGCACGGCACAGAAGGTTGACCCGGTCACCCACGCGTATTCCCCCACACGGCGCATCGGCTCGTTTGTCGGTTTTGTACCTGCTGACAAGCCAAAATTGACGATAGCAGTGATTATCGACGAGCCCCAGGGGGTCAAATACGGAGGAGTAGTCGCCGCTCCGGCATTCCGGGGTATCGCGCAAAATTCGCTGGCATATCTGAAAATACAGCCAAGCATGCCGACCACGGCGGCGGTCAAAACAGCCGACACGAAACCTGCTCCGCCGCCACCGATTGAATCATTGTCCGATGGCGACATTCTGGACGCGCCTGCCGAGGGTGAGGTCATGCCGAACTTCAAGGGCATGAGCATGCGCCGGGTTCTCCAGGTCATGGAAAAACGGGGCATCAATATCCGGCTGATCGGCAGCGGTCGAGCGGCCGAACAAAGCCCCCCTCCCGGCAATAAAATACGGGGTACTGGCGAAGTCTGGATCAAGTTTGCCCCTTCAGCATGACGCTGAAACCGCCTGCCGGGCAACCGGCAGGTTTTACCGTTTTTAGTAAGTAGCTCACGTATCCGCTTGCCAGGGTTACGCGATCGGGAATCGAAGTACATTAAGGAGAGCGCATGACACTGTGTGAACTGCTCGAAAAACTGCCCGATAGCGAGATTCACGGAGACGCCACCGTGGCAGTCACATCCCTGACCTGCGACTCACGTGCCGTCGTGCCGGGAGCACTGTTTTTCGCACTGCGCGGCGTGCAGGCCGATGGCCACCGCTATATCGAGCAAGCGGTAGCGGCGGGCGCCGCAGCGGTGGTTCTGGAAGATGCCGCCTCCGCTCCGGACGGCTGTCCATGGGTGAAAGTGACGGATGGGCGCGCCGCCATGGGACGCATTTCGGCACTCTTCAACGGTGAGCCGACCGCAACCAGGCCGCTGATCGGCATTACCGGCACCAACGGTAAAACAACAACCACGTACCTGATCGAGGCTATTCTGGCTGCCGCAGGTAAACCGGCAGCAGTTCTCGGCACGATCAGTTACCGTTTCGGTGCGACGACAATTGAGGCGTCTCACACCACCCCTGAATCAACCGAGCTGCAACGCGCCTTTCTGCAGCTTGCTGAAGCCGGCGCCGAGTCCTTTGTCATGGAGGTGTCCTCACACGCGCTTGAACAGAAGCGGGTCGATGGCTGCCATTTCGACGTCGGCATTTTCAGCAACCTGACCCGCGACCACCTGGATTACCATGCCACCATGGAAAGTTATCTGGATGCTAAAAGCAGGTTGTTTTCCGAACTGCTCCGCCCATCAGACGACAAACCCCACCGGCGGGCGGCAATCAACATGGACGATCCTTACGGCGTTGAAATCGCCCGGCGCAGTGCCTGTCCGGTAATCACCTTCGGCATCGAGGGCAGCTGCGACGTCCGTCCAAAAGATGTGGTTTCTTCCGTAAACGGCATCAGTGCGACACTGGTTACCCCGGCAGGAGAAATTAATTTTATTTCACGACTGCTGGGGCGCTTCAACCTGTCCAACATCCTGGCAGCGGCAGCAGCGGGAGTTGCCCTTGATCTGCCGCTTCAGGCGATAAAGCAGGGGATCGAAAACCATACTACCGTACCGGGGCGCATGGAACGGGTAGAGAACAGCCGGGGCGTGACCTGCCTGGTTGACTATGCCCATACGGGGGATGCACTGGAAAACGTGCTCACCACGCTGAAGGAACTGGCAACCGGCAGAATCATTACCCTGTTCGGCTGCGGAGGCGACCGCGACAACGGCAAACGTCCGATCATGGGAAAAATTGCCGCCGCCATGAGCAACCTGGCAATCGTCACCTCGGACAATCCCCGCACCGAAGAACCCCAGACCATTCTGGAACAGATCAAAGCCGGCATCACACCGCTGAATCTCCGCGAGTATCGTGTGAATGAATTAAGCAGCGGGTTTACGGACAAGGGTTTTGCGATGCTGGAAAACCGCCGCGAGGCGATCCGGCTGGCGGTCAGCCTTGCTCATGCCGGTGACATAGTGCTGCTGGCAGGCAAAGGACACGAAGATTACCAGATCATCGGCAGAACCAAGCACCATTTTGACGACCGGGAAGAAGCAGCCGCAGCCTTTACGGAGAACGTGACGTAATGTTTACCATCAATGACATAGCCCTTGCCACCGGCGGCCGGATCGTCGGCCGTGCCGATGAAGAAGTAACGGCCGTATCAACAGATTCACGGAGTGTTACCCCGGGCCAGCTGTTTGTGCCGTTGCGTGGCGAGCGCTTCGATGGCCATGCTTTCATCCCTGACGTAGCGGAAAAGGGGATCACCGCCATCGTGGCTGAGGAGCAGTGGCTAAAGGGACACGCCATTCCCGACTCTCTCACCTGCATAGCGGTCAAAAACAGCCTTCGCGCATTGGGTGACCTGGCAGCGGAGTGGCGGCGGCGCTTTGAGATCCCGATTTTCGCTGTAACCGGCAGCAACGGGAAAACAACGGTCAAGGAGATGCTGGCGACAATTCTGGCATTAACCGGTCCAGGTCTCAAAACATCCGGCAACCTCAACAACCTGATCGGCCTGCCGCAGATGCTGTTCCAGCTCCTTCCGGAACATAGCTGGGCCGTACTGGAAATGGGGATGAGCGAACCGGGTGAGATCGATCGCCTTGCCTCGATTGCCGTTCCGCATGTCGGAATCGTACTGAACGCTCTTCCTGCCCACCTGCAAAGCATGGGAACAGTAGAGGCTGTTGCCGCCGCCAAGGGTGAATTGCTGCATCGCATTACTGATGGCGGCCTGGCGGTTGTCAATGCCGATGACCCACGCGTCGCTTCGCTTTCCCAGAATGCCTCGGCCCGGCGGATCAGCTTCGGCATCGACCGGGGCGAAGTGCGCGCCCGGGAGATCGAACCGCTGGGACTGGAAGGGCAGCGTTTCCAGCTCCATACACCCCACGGCGAAGCAACTGTTCAACTGAAAGCCTGCGGCCGCCATAATGTTTATAATGCGCTCGCAGCAACCGCCGCACTTCTGGAAAAAGTTGAGCTGGCAACCATTGTCGCCGGACTGGAGGCCTTCACCCCGTACAAGGGGCGCTTCCAGATCGAGCCTCTGAACGGCATCACCATAATTGACGACAGTTACAACGCAAACCCCGCCTCGACAAAGGCGGCTCTGGAAACTTTGAATCAGATAGCAGCCACAGGGCATCGCATCGCAGTGCTGGGCGACATGCTGGAGTTGGGAGAGCATGAGGCCGAG
>JBAYTT010000142.1:0-10904 GCA_041675485.1 Pelobacteraceae bacterium
CGATTCAGGACCACAGCATTTACTTCGTCATTGTTTAACATGCTCAGGGAATCCATGTTGGTAGAGCCGACTGTTGCCCAGACCTTGTCAATCACTGCGGTTTTTGCGTGCAGCAGCGAAGAACCGTGCTCGTAAATCTTCACTCCGGATTTCAACAGGTCGGAGTAGTAATGCCGCTGCGCGTAGAGTGCCAGTTGAGAATCGGTAATGCCGGGGAGAATGATCTTTATATCGACACCGCGCCCTGCTGCATCGGTAAGGGCCTGTATAATCTGGTCGTCAGGGATGAAATAGGAATTCGTCATGTGGACTGAATGCTCTGCAAATTCGATGGCCGATACATACACGATAAACGGAATTCTGTTGCTTTCTCCCGGTGTGCTGCCCACCACCCGCACCAGCGCATTGCCCTTTTCCTCAAGGGTAGGAAAATAATCCCGTTCGGAAAGTTTTGGCCCCTTCTGTTTCAGCCACGTGTCGAGAAACAGCTTCTGGAATTCAGCCACTGCAGGGCCTTCAATTTGAATGTCCGTATCCCGCCAGTGTATTGGCCGCTTTTTGTTTTGCTTCCGTTTGTGAGGAGCACTCGAATAAACGCTGCTGATGTTGATCCCGCCGATAATGGCTGTTTTGCCGTCGACTATCAGGATCTTGCGGTGGTCACGGTGTGTCAGACCCCAACTTTTACTGGACTTCAGGGGATTTAACGGATTGAAGCCGACCGTCTGGATTCCGCCATTGCGCAAACGCTCGAAAAAGGTGGCAGGTGTGTTGATGCTGCCCAGGGAGTCATAAATGACATGTACCCTGACCCCTTCCCTCTGCTTTTGCAGCAGCAGGTCGGCAAATGTGCGGCCGATCTCATCATCTTCAATGATATAGCTTTCAATGTTGATATGGCTTTTGGCATTCTGAATCGCTTTGAACATTGCCGCATATGCGCCCTGACCATCGGCGAGCAACGTGACTTTGTTCCCCTTTGTCAGCGGGCTGTCGGTGACCGATTCCACCACGGCGGTGAGACGCTCGAGAACATCTGTCGGATTAACCGATCGTTTCAGGCGGTCCATGATGGCCTTGCTTTTCCGGTCGGATAACACCCCTTTGGACGAAACAATCTTTCGAGGTTTCTGCGCGGCCGGGGTCTCGTCAATCACTTCAGAGACGTTCGGCAGGGTCGCGCAGCCATTGCCGATGCTCACGGTGGATATGGCCAGCAAAGTCAGCATGATGAGGTTGATATTTTTCATATGCGCATTAATGTGCCACGGAAGCGGATGTTACGAAGCTCATCCGGTTGTTGACCCTGTTCACACCCTTTATGTCGGCAACCAGGTTTGTTACCAGACGTTTTGTTGATGCATTCCCGGCCGTGCCCTTAACCGTTACGACGCCGCGCTTTGTCTTGACAGTGGTGTTGAGGACGCTTGTCGAACGATGGTTCAACAACATCATATTAACCTGAGCGGTAATTGAAGCGTCATCAACCTTTTCACTGATTGTTCGGGGAGTCTTTTGTGCGGTTTTAGGTACGGTCATGTCATTTTTTACGCCTTTAACCCCTTCAACATACGTGGCGTATTCAGCCGTTAATTCTTTTTGTGCCTGGTTGACTGCTTCACCTCGCAGGGTCACAATGCCGTCCTTGACGTCAACCTCGGCGGTGGCGGTGCTCACGCTCCGATGGAACAAGAGCGCAACTTTCACTTTATCGCGAAGCCAGGCATCCGAGTTTGCTGTAGGAGGGGCGCCTTTGACTTCCAGTCGGTTGTCTATGCTTTTGACACCGGAGAGACCGGCTACGGTCTCCTGGGCCAGCGATCTGTGGAAATTTTCAGAAACGACTCCGGTTAACGCCACAGCGCCACCCTTTGACTGGATTTTGATCTCATCACCCTGAAGGTAGGTCCTGAACACATATGACTGTTTGGCAGACAATTCGATACGGTTGTCCCTGCTGTCAGCGTGAACGGGCATGCTGAACGCCAGCAGGGCGAATGCCGCTGCCCACAGTGTTACCGAGTGTTTTATCGCATTCATGGCATATCCTTTCAGCTTATAGTGATTGTTACGCGGTATTTTGATTTTTGCAAAACGGGCATATCCGTACCTGTGGATATACCCGTTGATGCAAAACCGGCAAACGCGGTTCTCATACAGTGAAATCCGGACAGCGGCTGCCGCTATTTTCCCAGAACCTTCTTGATTTGGCCGACTTTTTCCTGAACCTTGCCGGCGATCTTTTCAACGGTGCCTTCAGCTTTCAACTTCGGATTGTCGGTCAGTTTTCCGGCGAATTCCTTGACCGTGCCCTTCAGTTCATGAAATGTTCCTTCCACATTGTCCCTGTTGCTCGACTTCATGGTATTCTCCTTGTCTTGTTGATTGATTTCTTCGCTGCCGATTATTCCCGGTTTATGCAAATTACTGTGATGTTTGTCCATTAATTGAACTCCCTTTTTTCGAAACTGCTCCTGTTAATTCCAGTCGCGCGATGTCGTGCCTCGATTAGTGGCGATCACCGCGATCTCCACGATGTTCCCCGCGGTCTCTCCCTTGATGGCCGTCACGGCGCCCTTCTTCTACCGGCACTAAAAGACATGCCGACAGCGTCGAGATAATCAAAAGAAGCATTCCCAATTTGGCCAAAAGTGATTTTTTCATCTGCTATTCCTCCCTTCCGAGGTTCTGGTGGAACTAAACTGTCGAGCCTGAAAGGTTATATCGCAACTTGTGTGCCAGTGAATGTTTGGGGATGAAGGAAGTGTAACGGCTCGATAATACGGGTAAAAACGGGTGGGTGGCGTGAGGGCCTTCGTGGAAGCTGTTAATGAAATCCGTCATGTTTAACATAACCGCCACATATGGTGGATCAAGCGGGGCGACCGATGCATCTACATGGTATTTACCCGGTCGTCACCGGCTGCATCCCGCCAAACGGTGATGAGGATTGCGAAAATGACCGGTCCCAGGATGAGGCCAAGAATCCCCAGCGCAAACACCCCGCAGATAGCTCCGAGAACAATTGCCGGAACAGGGATATTGCTCTTTGCGCCAATGGCAAGCGGCCGTATTGCGTTATCGGCAAGTCCCACGAAGAACACACACCAGATTGTCAGCAGGAGCGCCTTGAGATACGCGCCGTTGATGGCAATAAGGGCTGCGAGAGGCACCCAGATAATGGCTGTGCCGACAACCGGTACGAGCGCGGCCAGAGCGGTCAGAGCGCCGCATAGAACGGGGGCGGGGACTCCGGCGGCAAAATACCCGAGGCCGGCAACGGTGCCCTGGGCAAGGCAGGTGAAGATAGTGCCGACAGTCACCGCCGTTGTTGTGGCGCGAATCTCGGCAAAGTAGCGGTGCGCCGTGTCCTGGTTGGTGGCGAAACGGGCGATAGCCGAGGATACGATGTGCTCGCCGTCACGGTAGATGAAAAAGAGCATGAACAGCGCCACCGCGAGGGTGAAGATTAGTTCGCCGAGGTTCTTTGCGGTATTGGTCGTTACCTGGAGAAGATACCCTGAAGCACCGGTAGCAATTTTTGCGCTGAAACTTGAAAGATCAATGCCGAATCGGTCTCCCATGGCGATGATCTTGGCTACGAACGGAAAATGACTGAGTGTGCTTGCCCCGGTCGTCGTAAATGCCGTTATGAGACGTTCACCCTCCTTGTACCACTCCGCGGCGTTTTCAGCGACCGTGAAGATCAGGGCTGCCACCGGAAGGATGAAGCATACGGTGATTGCAAGGACCATAAGTCCGGCAGCACGGTCCGGGTGGCCGGGGAACTTCCTGACCACCCAGGCGTGGTGGGGAAGGGTTGCGATGCCGATGATGAGTGCCCACGCCAGCGGCTTGGCGATTGGGGCTGCCAGCAGGGCAAACAGGCCGATGGCTGCGCTTGTGGCGAGTGCAGCCATGATGCTCAGGTATGTTTTCTTGTCCATTGTCGTCACCTTTCCGGTGGAAGCGGCTGTTCCGATTCTACTGTAACAGGTTTTTTGATGATTTACCGGATTAAGGACGGTAATCCCGGCGCACATTCCTGCATAAACCATAGCGGACGCTCGGATGATTTACGCCTCAGCTTTTAAAATCCAGCGTATTGCCTTTTCGTAATCCGTATAGGCATTAACGGTAAAACCACGGTTATGCGAACATGTCTCAAAAAAACTGGCGCGATCGAAGTTAAGCCCCGGATCTACAACAAGAGCCACTTTCCTGAGAAAGGTATCGCCATGCTGGTAAAGCTCTGATGCAAGTTGATACACATCTATTATTGACAACTGGGACTGCGTGTCGCGGAAATCAACGAGCAGTTCGTAGTCTGTTTGGCCATGCTCGGCATGTGCGATATCAGCGAGAAGTTGCCTGCTTGTGGCGATATTGATGATTCCCTCCGTTGTTATTTCAATAAAATCTCTCGCGGTTATGATCTTTATCTTTGTTGCCATAGTATACCTCCAGTGGTTCAGCAGGTTGAATTCCGTTATTCCTTCTCATTCCAGATAGGATTTTTCTTGTCGTCGGGATCCAGTTTAATGAGTTCATTCGGGTCCACATGCCAAAATGACTTGTCGATTGCTCCCTCTGCGTATTCCGGTTTTTTGTCGTGAGCAAACGGACACCACCAATTCTCGACAATTTTCACCAGATATGCCGCGTAGCTGAAGAGTGCCACACTCATCGGGCAGTAGTGTTTGCAGTTGAGGACCCAGAAAATCCTGTAATGCGCCAGATGAAAGCGGGAAATATTGATTGTTGGCTGGTCGATATTCCGATAGCGATGAGAAACCCAGGCGGGAACGAAATCCCAATACGATTTAATCTCCATGCCGCCGACAAATTTAAGATGCGTTTTAACAAGGATAACGCCGATAATCACGAACGGTACGGTTGTAATTATCGGCAGATAGATGAGGGGGACACCGAGAATCACCTTCCAGAAGGGTTGTTTTTCGTAGTTGCAGCCAATTCTCACTCTGTCCATTATGTTTCCTTGTTATCATGTTGAATTGGCCCTGATAGTGTCACGTCTCAAATCCCGGTGGTTCCTTCCCGCCCGTTTGTTCATGTGTGTGCTCAAGTTCTGCAATGACCTGGGCTCCAAGCAGCACTATTATCGTAACAATCTCTATGCTGAGGAGGGCCACCACCGTGATGGCGATGGAACCGTAAATGACATTTACCATCGATATTGCAGCGTAATACCAGATCAGCACCCGGCGGGTGATCTCCCATAAAACAGCTGCGGTTATTCCTCCGATGAGTGCGTAACGAAACCTGACCCGTACCACGGGCATCACCAGATAGATGGAGCTGAACATCAGTACCTCGCCTACAATGCCCAGAATGTACAGAGCCACCCCGGTAGAACCCCCAAGGTCCAGACTCCAGCCGCGGATTGACAATTGACTGCTTTCCAGCGTTTCGATTGTTCCCACAATAAACGACACCAGCACAATGCCGAACCCCATCGCAAAGATATACAGATAGGGAATAATTGCGGAGATGAGAAACGTGCGGCGACTGGCTCTGACTCTCTGAAAAAAAATCACCGACATGGCGTTTTCGAGCATGGAAAATGCCAGGGAGCTGAAAAACAGCATACCAAGGAAGCCGATGATCCCGACTGTAGCACGGTTCTCAATGAATGCCCGTACCTGTTCGGTCAATGTTACCGCATAACCGGGGATCACCATTTCCAGGTAGATCGTCAAGGTATGGATCAGCTGCTGCTCTTCGATAAAATGGCTCAGCACGATCAGGGCGATGATTGACAGCGGTACAATCGACAACAGGGTATAATAGGCGACAGCGCCGGCCAGCAAAAATCCCTGGTTGCTTATGAAGCTGCGTGCAACCCGCAGCAGAAAACCGACGAGCCGGTTCATCATCAGGTACATGTCGTGTCGTGTGTTCATGATGGAATAAGTAATATCACAAGTTTGTCAGACTCCTAGTACCATGTAACACGTATTATTTTGCGGCTAACCCCTCTAAATCTCCCCTTATCCAAGGGGAGATTTAGAGATGCGCCCGGACTACTCGATGGCCATCCGATTTTTCACATTCGTCACGCCATCTATGTCACTGGCGAGTTTTGTGGCCAGGTTTAATTCTGCCGTATTTTTTGCCTTGCCATATAATGTCACCACGCCGCGCTTTGTCTCGACCTTGGTATTAACGGCGCTGGACGAGCGATGATAGAGAAGCGTCATCTTGACCTGAGCGGTGATGGACGCGTCGTCGATCTTTTCGCCGACTGACCGTACCTTTTTCGATGATTTTGTCACAATAATCTCATTATTGACGCCTTTAACCCCTTCGACATCCTTGCTGTATTCGGCCGTCAATTCCTTTTGTGCCTGGCTGGCAACAGTGCCGTGCAGGGTAACTATGCCGTCTTTGACGTCAACCTCGGTTGCGGCGGCGCTCACGCTGCGATGAAACAGGAGGGTGACTTTCACTTTGTCACGGAGCCACGCATCAGAGTTTGCTGTGGGTGGGGCACCCTTGACTTCCAGCCTGTTGTCCACACTCTTGACACCGGGAAGGCCGATAACGGTATCCTGGGCCAATGATTTGTGAAAGTTTTCGGAGACGACCCCGGTCAAGGTGACGGCGCCGTTGTTCGACTGGATTTTGATGTCATCGCCCTGAAGGTAGGTTTTGTAGACGTACGACTGCCTGGCGGATGTTTCAATGCGGCTGTCCATTTGTGCCGCGTATACCGACACGCTGAGTACCAGCGGAGCCACTGCCGCCACCATTATGGATATGGAATAAATTGCTTTCATGATGTGTTCCCCTTTGTTGTTATAATTATGTACCGCAACAGTATCCAAGCTCCTGGAATTCGGGCTACCTGTTTTCCATAGCTCACCCCCCTTTGCTGCGAGATTAAATGACGGCACTGTTGGAGGTAAAACAATGCCCAAGACCCATCGTCTGCAGTGTCTGCTGCAGAGTGTCAGGTAGATTCACCAGTTCAGGCTCTACTCCCCTGAACCTGGCACACTGCATCCAGACATAGAGCAGTTGCAGGCCGCTCATGTCGGCACAACGTATCCTGCCGCAATCGATGCGCAGGTTCTTCTTGCCTCTCGTTTCTATCTGCTGCAATGAAACCGCCAGTGAATTGATGATGTTGCGGGTCACTCCGGAGTGTGTCAAATCGCCCTTTAGATGTGCTACCGCGCCTTCCATGGAAATGGTCATGCTATCCTCCTCATTTTTACTGTATCAAAATCAAACAACGGAACATGGCTCTGCTCATGTCTTACCAACCTGTATAAGGCAACTACCGTGCCAGCGAATATATACGGGATCTGCGAGTGCAACTGGCTGATAATGAAGGGTAATGCTGAAGAGTATGGAACGAGGTGAATGCGAAACCGTCAATGGAATCCGTCATGCCTGACATAACTGCCATATGTGGCGGAACACCTGAAACAATGCTGAAATTGCCTCAACAGTGTTTCTTTCTCGCAGGGTATAATAAAAAAAGAGGCAGGCTGAAATGTTCACATCAGTCTGCCTCTTTGTTCCTGTTCCGAAATACGTCGTAATTATGGTGCAGGTACGTTGATACGGGTGTTCACAAGTGTAACCGATGCATGCAGGGCCAGGGCTCTGCCATTAAGTGTTACGATATCCACGTTGCCGGCAGTTGAGAATGAAACTCCTGAAAAGGCAATAATTGTTCCTGCCATGGTGCCGCCGCCGGCTGCGTTAATCGTAGCGGCACTACCGACCTGCCAGAAAACATTCTTGGCCTGTGCGCCGTTGATCAGGTGGACGCTCTGGGGAAATGCTGCTCCCGGTCCGCCAACAGTGAGGGTGCTTGCCATCTGGAATACCCAGACTGCATTCGGATCGCCGCGACCATCGAGTGTGAGATCTCCGTCTTTGATGGTAAATGAGCCTGGTGCGGATTTGTAGACGCCCGGTGCAAGGTAACGGCCGCCGAGTTCTCCGGCTCCGCCTCCGAGAGAAGAAACATCAATTCCGCCGGGAAGTGCTGCGGGAGACAGGTTGTTGAATGTTTTCTGCGCAGCGAGAGCTGCCGCGGCAGCCTTCACGCCCGGGACGGAACCACTGGGAGCGGTGGCGGTGTATACCGTTCCGTTCACTTTTCCGATATTAGAGGTTGTTTCCGTATAAACGGCTTTCGAGTCATGGAATCCGGTGACCAGAGTAGAAGCCGCCGAGGTACCGATGTCGCCGTTAACAACGGTATAAATTCCCTGGTTGGTCATCCCGGCACCGCCACCAAAAATACCGAAAGTTGCGGCTGCTCCCAGGTCGCCGGGCGACTTTGAAACCGGGGGCTTATCCCTGCTGCCGTGCCTGTCCGAACCTGCATAGACTAATGAGCTGCTGACAAAAACACTCAGTACCAACATAAATACAACGTACGCTTTTTGCTCCAGAAATCTTTTCATACTGTCTCCTTTTTGATTTAGTTACCTTTGCTGTTGTTCTGAACCCCTGCTGTGAAGCCCTCTCCCATTTTCACCTCCTTCAAATCCTCCGGACATTCAGAAAAAGATTTGCGGCATGTTCCTCTTTGCTGGATTCATCGGTTCCCGAAAAATGGGCGCAAAAAAGCCGGGTCGCCGAAACTCATGATATTTCGGCAACCCGGCTGTCTCATGGAGACCCTATAGGCTTTCCGTCCCATCCTCGCGGATGGTTTAGTATTATCGTGTACCACCATCTGATTCATACCGTATTACGGCACGTAAAGCCGGTCGGTATAAATGTTCATCTTTCCGGACGTTTGATCCGGGTTGTGATGGTTCACCTCCTTGTCTGTATGTGTGATTGTTCTTCCCAAGTATTCAGCAACGAACGTGCCAGTGAAGAGCTGCGGGTATTTCGGTTTCAACTGGCTGATTGCATTGGGATAACTGAAATACGAAATTGGCGTGGCACAAAAACCGTCAGCCAAATCCGCCATGTTTAACATTACTGTCATATATAACGGGTAGCGTTGTTGAACAATTTTGCCTCGCTGCTTTGCCGTGCTGCAAGTGTTTCAGTGATACGCGTGTTGACCTCTGCGTTATAGCACTGGTACGAGTTTCTGCCAGATCCTTTCGCGGCGTACCTGGCGATATTCAGTGTATTCATCCGCAAACCGAAAGTTGAAGCTTCCGTGTCATAAGGAGTGTCTTTACTTTGGTCCGTATCTCTTCCAGATGAAAAGGTTTGGAAATATAGTCCACACCACCTGATTTTAATGCCTTGGCCTTGATGACAGCAGACGATAACGAACTCAGAAAGATTACCGGTATGTCCCGCAAGGCCGGGCTTTCTTTTAACTTCTCGCACACTTCATAACCATTCATCTCCGGCATCATGATATCAAGCAGAATCAGATCCGGTATTTCCCGTGCGATCATGAGAGCCTCACTTCCCCGGGTCGTGCTCCTGATGGAGTACTCCTTGGAGAATATTTCCTCGAGCAGCGAGATATTTGACGGAGTATCGTCAACGATCAGGAGTGTTTGCCGTTTTTCCTGTTCTTCTGTCATATATTTCCTTCTCCACAAAAACATCCGCAATCATATGCGAAATCAAATGGGTAAAAAAGCCGGGAGCCCATGGGAGGTGAAGCAGCTCCCGGTAAATGAAGCAACCATATATCTATCAACTAACGTGCCAGGTGAGGACGGAGGACGATAATGGTGTAACTACCTGATGAGTAATGAATAATTGAGAGGCGGGAGGGACGGTAATGAAAAAACCGTCAGATGAATCCGTCACAGGTGGCGCAACTGCTATATATGACGGGGTGCACAAACGGTTATGCGATTTTGAGTATCCGAGTCTGGGGATGTTGCGTGGTTTGGACCTGGTTTTGCGCGGTATGCCGGATGCCGTCCACAACTGCAGTGCGGTACAGCGATTCAAGGTCATTGCGTGTGTTTTCAATGATCTTTCCCGGCATTCCGGGTAGATAGCTGCCTGCATAGAGTTCGTTAGCCATGCTGAATTTTTCACGTGCGGCGTTATGGTTGGCGAGGGACAGCAGCCTGAGACCTTCCAGGACCGTGTTGTAATATTCGAGAGCATCCACATGGATGTGCTGATGGTCGATTCGTAACCCTTCATGTCCGGTAATGAGCGGGTTGAAGCCGAACTCCTTGATCATGAAAACGGTGAGAGGACGGATAAAGGACTTTTCCAGCTGGCGCCTGCTGGCTTGTGTCGCTGGTATGCCGAGCATGGAGCGTGAGATCCGGTCCCAGGTGAAGTAGAGATCCAGCGGTGACAGTAGCGAGCAGAAGAGCATCTTTATCGCTTCGTCAGGCCAGGTTGTCTCTACAGCTCTGCCATTGATAGTAATGTTGAAGCGACCCAGGGTCTGGATTTCCAGCGTGGTATCGGGTGTATTCATGGGACTCCCCCTGAATGGATTATCCTGGCAGAGCATTAAATAGCCGTTGGAGGATATCGATTCAAATGCGGCAGAAACACGATAAAGCGCGCGTTCGGTCAGGATTTGATGTCGCAACTAACGTGCCATGGACGGATGGGGGATGGGTGGAACGCAACTGGCTGATTACAAAGGTGAAATTTTATATTTGTCATGCGGGGGAACGGGGGAGCTGTCAGCGGAAACCGTCATGTTTAACATTACTGCCAAATATGGAGGATGGTAGTGAGGATTTGAACTGAGGGTAGGAAGGTCCGAGGTTCAAGGTAACCTTGAACCTTGAACCTCGAACCTCGAACCTGTTTTACTGCCTGCTGATGCCGTATTTCCTCATCCGGGCGCGAAGGGTGCTGGGGTTGAGGCCAAGGAGGATCGCCGCTCCGCTCTTTCCCTCGATACGCCACCCAGTTTTCTGGAGCACCTGAAGGACGTGGTCGTGCTCCAGTTCGGCAAGAGC
>JBAYTT010000143.1:0-10903 GCA_041675485.1 Pelobacteraceae bacterium
AAGACCTCGATTCCCGGCATTTTGATCCACAGTACAACCAGGCCGTCGTCAATTTACAGTTTCTCCAGCCATGGCTGTATTCGGCTCTCTCCGAACCGGATGGAAAAGTTTTTCCCGCAGATAAAAGTGAATACGACGGGGGAAATAATTTACAAGCCGGTCAAGCTGGCGGTTACCAGGGAAGGGCGGGTTTTTATCGAGGTTCATCGAGACGTCTACAACAAGAGTACCAATCTTGCCGCCGAGGCCAGGCAGATGGTCGAAAAGCGGAAGCTTTCGGACATGGTTGACTGGGAAAAATTCAAATTGGCGGTAAATCAGAAAAACGGGGTTGCCGTGGACATTTCGTTGTAAGCGCCGCAATTACCGGATAGCTACACGCATAAAGGGGGCGCCAATCCGGCGCCCCCTTCGTTTTCTGCGGGTCATGCTCAAAACGACGGACTTAGTCGTATGACGATGGTTCCGTCCCTTTTATGAAACATTCCATGACCGCCCCCGGAGTGCCTTCTTTGGCGAGCTTGCCGGTGCGCGGATTTATCAGGACAAACGAAACATTTTCCGGCGCCGTAAAATCTTCGGCCGGCAGTGACATAATCGCTTTTTGCATGTAGTCGCCCCAGATCGGCGCGGCAGCCTGGCCGCCGGTTCCGCCGCTGCCAAGGGAGCGCTCCTGATCATAGCCGACCCAGACTCCGGTCACCAGTTGCGGAATATAACCGACAAACCAGGCATCTTTTGCTCCGTTGGTTGTGCCGGTTTTTCCTGCTACCGGCCGGCCGATGACGGATGCGCGATACCCGGTGCCGCTGGCAACGACACTCTGCATCAGATTAGTTATGACATACGCGGTCTCGGGTGAAATTACCGGAACCGGCACGGGGGGCGGTGTCTCCTGAAGTACAGTGCCATCGGTGTCAGTCACCTTGGTTATGAAGTATTGGGGGGTAAGAACGCCATTGTTCGCAAAGACAGCATAGGCAGCGGTTAATTCAAACGGGGAAACCGAGGCTGCTCCCAGCGCCAGTGCCAGGTTGGCCGGGATCTGGGAAGTAAACCCCAGTTTTTTTGCGTATTCCGCGGTGTACTGCGCCCCAATCTGCTCCATGATCTTGACGCTGACTATATTGATGGAATAGGTTAGCGCCTCACGCATGGTTACGGGCCCACGGAATTCATGGTCGTAGTTCTGCGGTTTCCAGACCCCGCCGGCGCCGTCCGGGTATTCGACCGGCGCGTCTTCGATGACTGTTGCCGGCGTCAATCCTTTGTCAAGGGCTGCTGCGTAAATGATCGGTTTGAAAGCCGAGCCGGCATTGCGCTTGGCCTGCATGGCGCGATTGAACTGGCTTTTTTTGAAGTCATAGCCGCCGACCATAGCCTTGACCGCACCGCTACGGGGGTCGATAGAAACCAGGGCAGCCTGCACTTCGGGCGTCTGGTCAAGGGCAAATTGGGCGCCTTCCTTGTTAATTTCCGGCGATACGACCGATACTTCGATGACTGAGCCGAGGGTCAACCCTTTGTTTCCCTTTTCAGGCTTGCCGTAGCGGTTGATCATGCCGATTTTGCCGCCCCACGACATGTGCTTCCTCGAAAGGACACCTTTGCGTTCTCCGACCCTGACAAGAGCTTCACCTCTTTCGGGATTAAACCCGACCACAACTCCCTGATAGGTCTCACCGGTTTTAAGGATGACGGAATCTATTGACTCCTCAACTTTACTGCAAAAAGCGTCGACCTCCGCTTCATTCAAATATTTGGTCGGTCCACGAAAGCCCTGACGCTTGTCCACTTCCTTGAGCCCTTTGCGGAGGCTGTCATAGGCGGCACGCTGCATGCCCGCATTCATGGTGGTGTAGATTTTGAGTCCACCCTTGTAGAGCTGGTCTTCACCGTATTTCTGTTCCAGTTGGATCCGCAGGTGCTCAAGAAAATAGGCGGACTGATCGTTATTGACCTTCTTCATCGGCTGCAGGACAATGGGCGTCTTCCTGGCATGGTCGGCCTCGACCGGTGTTATGTACCCCTCATTGGTCATGCGATCGAGAACATACGCCTGACGCTCACGGGCTTTTTCAAGGTGCTTGATGGGGGAATAGGCGTTGGGAGCTTTCGGAAGGCCGGCCATCATGGACATTTCGGCCAGATTGAGTTCCTCGACATTCTTGCCGAAATAGGTCTCCGCCGCCGCCTGGACACCGTAGGCTCCGCTGCCGAGATATATCTGATTCAGGTACAGATACAGGATTTCGTCTTTGGAGAGTCTCTCCTCCATCCTCTTGGCGAGGATGGCTTCCTTGATTTTGCGGGAAAACTTTTTCTCCGGCGACAGCAGCATTGATTTTGTCACCTGCTGGGTGATGGTGGAGGCGCCTTCTTTTTTGCTCATGGAAAGCACGTTTTTAAAGGCTGCCCGCACAATGCCCAGATAGTCGATCCCCTTGTGGGAATAAAAATTGGCATCCTCAGCCGAGACAAAGGCCTGAATCAATTTGCGCGGCATCTTGTTGACCGGTACCACGATGCGGCGTTCCAGGTAAAATTCCCCGACCAGAGTGCCGTCGTCTCCGAAAACCTGCGAGACGATGGGAGGTTTGTAATCAGCCAGACGGTCGACCCGGGGAAGCTTTGCCATCAGATAGAATACGTAGCCGGATACACCCAGAAGCGCAACAACAGCCAATGTCACTGCAATCAGCAGTACCGTTGACCATATGCCATTGCTTGTGGAGTGAGATGGTAGCTTTCTTTGCATTGAACGAACCTTCCTGGAAAATAGATAAATAAGCAACGACCGTCGCTGCCGTGAGACAGCAGCAAAATAGCATATCATTTCAGGAATTCAAACTTATTCAAATCAGAATCTGTCTGGCGGAGTGTGGCGATAATGAACCGATAATCAAAAAAACAGTGCTACGGACAGTCCGCTTATGGTACCATGACCAATTATTTCATACATGGTAGTACGCTTCTTGAGGAGGGTATATGTGCGGCATTGTCGGATACATCGGTGGGCAACAGGCAACCCCCATCATACTGGAAGGACTTAAAAAACTTGAGTATCGCGGCTACGATTCGGCCGGAATAGCAACACTCTCGGATGGAGAGTCCTCCATTCGCAGAAGCCAGGGGAAGTTGGTCAATCTTGAAAATATGTTGCGTGATCAGCCGCTCTCCGGGACGGTCGGTATTGGGCATACCCGCTGGGCAACGCATGGCAGGCCTTCTGAAATCAACGCTCATCCGCACAAGGCCGGGCCGGTTATACTGGTGCATAATGGCATTATAGAAAATTATCTGCAGCTCAAGGAACAGCTGAAACAGGCCGGCCATACGTTCAAGAGCGAAACCGATACGGAAGTTATCGCGCACCTCATCGAAGAAACGCTTAATACCGAAGCGAATTTTGAAAAGGCGGTCAGGCTGTCGTTGGCACAATTACGTGGGGCATATGCTGTCTGTATCCTCAACGAAAGAGATCCGGGGAGTTTGATTGCCGCCAAGCTCGGTTCGCCGATGGTGGTTGGACTCGGTGAAGGTGAGTTTTTCGTCGCATCGGATATTCCCGCCATTTTGGCCTATACCCGCGAGATGGTGTTCATGGAGGATGGTGAACTTGTTGTTTTCAGAGATGGCCTGGCCCGTTTTTCAACAATTGCAGGCGCCCCCCTGGATAAATCCGCACGCCATATCGATTGGTCCCCCATGATGGCAGAAAAGGGGGGGTACCGGCACTTCATGCTGAAGGAAATCCACGAACAGCCTCGTGCGGTTCGAGATACTATCGCCGGCCGATTGCTTGAGACAGAAGGGGATGTTTACCTTGAAGACCTGAAGTTCAGTGATCGCCAGTTGGCAGCGGTCAAGCGGATTATCATCATTGCCTGCGGAACTTCCTGGCACGCAGCGCTGGTTGGTAAATTCTATATTGAAGGGCTCTGCCGCATTCCGGTCGAAGTCGATATCGCATCGGAATTCCGCTATCGCAATCCGGTTGTCGATGAAAGTACTCTGGCAATTGTCATCTCCCAGTCGGGTGAAACAGCTGACACCCTGGCGGCCCTGCGTGAAGCAAAATCGCGCGGAGCCATGAATATGGCGATCTGCAATGTTGTTGATTCTTCCATCGCCCGGGAATCGGCCGGTGTAATCTATACCCATGCGGGCCCGGAGATCGGTGTTGCCTCGACCAAGGCTTTTGTGACCCAGTTGACCGCACTGTTTCTCTTTACGATCCGATTGGGGAGGGCCAACTGTACCATTGATGTTGCCCATGGCCAGCAGATGATCGCGGCGCTCAAGAAAGTGCCGGGACTACTGGAAGAAACGTTGAAACTGAACGAATATACTGAAAAAGTGGCAAAAAAATATATGAACGCCCGTGATTTTCTGTATCTCGGGCGTGGAAAGAACTTTCCGATCGCTCTCGAAGGTGCACTCAAGCTCAAGGAAATTTCCTACATTCACGCCGAAGGGTACCCGGCTGGTGAAATGAAACATGGGCCGATCGCCCTGATCGATGAGGATGTGCCGGTTGTTGTGCTCGTGCCTAAAGGGAGTTCCTACGAAAAAACCCTGTCCAACATGGAGGAGGTTATCTCCCGGAGCGGCCGCGTGATCGCTGTCTGTTCCGTCGGTGATGAAGAGGTGCGTGGCAGGGCGGAAACAACCATCGAAATACCTCACATTGACGAAGATCTCGATCCGCTGCTGCTCTCAGTGCCTTTGCAGCTCCTGGCGTATCACATCGCCGTATTGAAGGGGACTGACGTCGATCAGCCGAGGAACCTGGCCAAGAGTGTTACCGTAGAGTAGGACGGTGTGATAATCAATGTCCTCCACATCTTCCCAGAATAGATTGTAGCCAATGCCCAGTTAGGCAACCGGTGTTTGCAGCTCAATCCCGGCAGGGCTGGTCAGCCCGTCAGGATTGAGCTGCTGTATAAATGCGGATACCTTCTCTTTTCAATCGTTCCACAATCTCGATTCGAACATCGTGTCAACCGGAGTATGGAAGAAGTGGTTGGCATAATTGCTGAATGTTTTCAGCCCGATGGCGAGGATAATTTCCAGAATATGCCGTTCGGTGTAGCCGGCGTCCAGGAAAGTCTCCACATCAACGCGGGTGGGCAGGCCGCGTTTCTCAACCATGATGCGGGTAAATGTACTGAGCGCGGCGAGTTTGGCATCGGGGATGGTCCCGGCGTTACGAATCGCATCGGTGACGGCTGTCGGTACCTTTGACATGGCGTCGGCGACGAAACTATGGGCTGCCATACAGTAACTGCAGCCATTTTCACGGCTGATGGAGAGAAAGACAACCTCCTGTTCGACCGGCGTGAAACCGGATTCCTGCCGAAAGAGCGTATAGCTGTTCAGATAGCTCTCCAGCAGGCCGGGTGAATTAGCCATAAAGGCGTACATGTTCGGGACAAAACCCATTTTCTGGCGCGCGTCTTCCAGAGCGGCCCTGGCTTTGGGATCAGCGTTCTCTGTTGTTTTGGGGGAAAGCGTTAGCTTATATTCTGATGTCATGGAATGCTCCTTTTAAAGACTCTCTGTTTGGCTGGGAAAATAATGATACATAGATGTAGCCTGACAGTTTAAGGTCATGCCCGGGACCCGAGCAGACATCCTTCCTTACAGTGGGCAATCGCCCTGAGTTGATATCGTTTTCTCAACATGATCCTCACCTCCTTCCATAGTGAATCTTGCGTATGCCCTGTACTGATGCTAGGTTAGTAGCTATAGGCGTGCCGCACAATATCCGGGATTCCGGAATTGTTGTCTGTTCGTTCGGGGGGGATATGGATGCACTGACTGCATTGGCAAATGGATTGAATCTTCGGGCAAAACTTGCGTATGCCGGCGGCGTGTGCGGGAAATGGTTGATGGACCACAACTCGGACAAAGCCATTTGGTTTCATCTGCTCACCAAGGGACAGGGGTGGGTGCATTCGCCTGCCTGGAATACGCCGCAGGCGTTGGAAACCGGCGACCTGGTCGTATTTCTCCCGCATGCGGCCAGACACCTTCTCTCCTACAGCGGCAAACATCTGTCCGACGATCCGGACGACACGAGGACAACAAGCTGGGATGAAGGGGAAGCCGGTTTCGTTTGCGGCGTAATTGATCTGGGTATGGCGAAGTCGCTTTTGTGGCAGGCGCTGCCCGCGGAAATAGTCATCAGGAAGGCCGAGGCGGGAGATGTTCTGGCGCGCTTGATTGAACTCATTATCCGGGAGTCGTCAAGCGCGCGTTTTGGCAGCGAGTCCGTGGTTGAACGGTTGTGCGACAGTCTCTTCGTTTTGGTGGTCCGCCATTGCATTGAAGCCAATCTGGCGCAGCACGGAGTCTTCGCGGCGATGCAGGATCAACGCCTGGCAACGGTGCTTGGATTGATTCATCACGAACCGTGGCACCCATGGACCATTGCGAAACTTTGCTCCCGTGCGGGGTTATCGAAAACGCTCCTTGCGGAAAAATTCTCGACTCTTATCGGCGCTTCCCCGATTGAATACCTGACGAACTGGCGCTTTCAGATCGCGGCCCGCTGGCTCAGGGACAGCAGCATGTCAATCGAACATGTGGCGGAACAGTGCGGCTACGACTCGGCTGCTTCATTCAGCAAGGCATTCAAACGTTCTTTTGGCGTCCCTCCCGGTGCCTACCGCCGTAGCTTTAATCAAGAAAAAGTTTTATAGCTTCACCAATCCACGTCAAGGTCATTTGAAAGAATTGCTGTTGACAAATAACCAGTATCAGCAATAATAAAACGAACAGTCGGTTTTGTGGAGGCCAAGTGTGAAAACCAAAGGTGAAATCACCCGTGAAAAAATACTCGAAGCTGCGCGGGAACTCTTCAACAGCAAGGGCTTCGGTGCGACAACTATAAGCGATCTGGTTGAAGCGACAGGAATGCAGAAGGGGAGTCTATATTTTCATTTTTCCGGAAAGGATGCCATTGCGCGGGAGGTCCTTGAAGGTGCGACGGACGAATTCATGGCGTTTCTGAGTGAGGCGCTGGGTGGTGAAAATCCCGGAGCGAGTATTGATAAATTTTTCCGCTCTGCTCTGGACAAACATCTGACATCAGGATTCGTCGGAGGGTGCCTTTTCGGCAATACCGCCCTCGAAATGAGTGATTCCGATCCGGAGTTTGCCGGGATTATCGACCGGGTTTTTGATGAATGGATCGGCAGAGTGGGGGCCGTGGTGGCGCAGGCACAAAAAGTCGGGCAAATCAGAACCGACATTAGCAGCGACGCGCTGGCCAGGCACATTATAGCCTCCATCGAAGGGGGTATTATGATGTCCCGTCTTAAAAAAGACGAAGGTCCTATGAGAGAGTGTCTTGATACCCTGCGAATAACACTTGATTTGCGAGTGTAATAATTTTGCCCGGAGCAATTGAAATGAAAGAACTTGGTATTTCGGCCAGCCCACTTAATGGGCAGACAATTGAAGGATTGGTTCAGGCCGATCCAAATTATACTTTCGCATTACGCTGCCTGCTGAGTGTTTTTTTTATTGTCTCAACTTCGGTCACTGTTCTGGCCGCTGAACAGCCAGACAATCTGCTCGATCCATCCAGCATCCCCTCTGCCACCCACTCTTCTGTAACTTCATCAATTGGCCGTTTTTTTACCGAGGGGGAGTGGTATTTTTCCTGGGGGTATAATACTGAAACATGGTCACCAAGCGATATCCACATTTCCCAGCCGGAACTTGGCAATGATTTTACCATTCATAACGTCAAAGGGCATGATGAACCGGGGTGGGACACCGGGCTCTTTAATAAAGGCCTTTTCGTCCCGCAAACAAATATACGCATAGGCCGTTTCATCAATGATGAGCGTACTGTTGCAATTGAGCTCAGTCTGGATCACACCAAATACACCTCCACCATCGGCCAGACCGCCAGAGTTTCCGGAACCATAAACGGTGTGTCTGTTAATTCGGACAGAGTGTTGGATGAAAACACTTTTCGTTATAACCTGCATAACGGCGCCAACCACCTTATGGTCAACATCGTCAAGCGCGTGCCGTTGATCGGTAAAACAAACGAAAGCCTCACTCTTGCTGCCCTTGGAAAAGCCGGAATGGGCCTGATGGTGCCGCATTCAAGCAATACCGTTTTAGGAAAAAGCAATGAAGCAGAAGTTGGCCCGAAAAAGTTTAGTAATTATTTTGGAACAAAGCATGGCTGGTGGCAGTTTGATGGCTGGACAGCCGGCATTGAAGCAGGTGTACGCTTTGTTGTCGCCAAACCTGTCTATCTGGAATTGACGGACAAAGTTGCCTACTCCCGGCTCTATGACATTCCTGTCTATAAGGGCAGTGCCGACCAATCACTCTGGATGAATGAGGTAATCCTGAGTCTTGGTTTTACGTATGATGGCAAAAAGCTGCAAAAAAAATGAAATAAGATGCAAGGAGAGCGACCATGAAATCACTTCTTATTGCAATCATGCTGGCATTCTCATCTGCCTTGTCCTTTGCCGCCGACAATGGCCTTACTACCGTTCCCAGCAGCTATAGTGTGACAGAAACGGCCAATCGGCTCGAAAAGTTTGTCAAAGAGAAAGGTATCACGGTATTTGCCCGTATAGACCATCAGGCCGAAGCTGCCAAGGCGGGACTTACCATGAGGGCCAGCCTGTTGCTGATATTCGGCAACCCCAAGGCTGGAACTCCCTTGATGAAGGCGGCTCCAACCACAGCAATAGATCTGCCGCTCAAAGCTCTTGCCTGGGAAGACGCCGACGGCAAGGTCTGGTTAAGCTATAATCGCCCTGACTTCCTGAAACAGCGACATGGCCTGAGCGACGACCAGCTTAAACCGCTGGCGACTCTGGGCGCCTTGATTGAGAAGTCCGCAAAATAAAGAAATGGGAAGATCGTATTCGGCTTTACGGCTTGTTTTCTTTGAAGATGTAAGCTGGCCTACATCTTTTGTTGTCTCGTTCAAGGATACTGAGTTTAACAGCAATACTAATCAGGGATCAGGTTATGAACGAAATCAGGACTGAAATAACGCTTGAGGCGCCAGTTGAGCGTATCTGGGAACTGCTCGCCGATTGCACCCTCTACCCGTTTTGGAACCCTCTGTTTAAGCAGGTGACGGGACGGATGGTTGTCGGTGAGAGTATGAACTTTATGGTCAGCCTTCCTGATATCACTCCATTTCTGATCAAGCCGAAGGTGCTTTCAGTGAAACCTGCCAAAGGGTTTTGCTGGCAACAGACCTTATATTTTGCGGGACTGTTTTCCTGGAAATACTGTACCGAGCTTGAAGTCATTTCCCTTCAACATTCGAAATACATTCAGAAGTTTCACTTTGGCGGAATTCTTGGACCGCTATCCAGCCTGGCGATGAGGGGTGAAGTCACCGCCGGTTTATCGAAGATGAATGAAGCACTTCGTCGGTGGGGTGAAAAAGGGAACATCCAATGTCTGAAATGTTGAGCTCTTTTTGATTGACCCGGCATGCATCGCAGGGTGGAGATGGTTTATGGAAAACAAATACTGGTACATCAAGCGTTCCGACATTTTTTCCGTCATGTCCCATGAAGAAATGGAGCGGCTTGCCAGTCTCAGCACTATGTGCGAATTCAAGAAGGGGGCAACTATTTACCTTCTGGACGAGCCGAGTGAGCATGTCTACCTGCTGAAGGAAGGAACCATCAAGATTTCACGACTTGGCCAGGATGGACAGGAGATCATCCTGGATATCGTTGCACCCGGCGAAATATTCGGCGAGATGTCGCTTCTGGGTGAAGATTCACGATCTACCATGGCCCAGGCGACTGAAGACAGTCTGATCTGCTCCATCAGGAAAGGCGACTTTTTCAATTTCTTTTCCGCGCACAACGATCTTGCCTTCAAAGTGCTCAAGCTGGTTGGGTTGAAACGGGTCGAAATTGAGACGCGGCTTGAAGAGCTGGCCTACTGTTCCGTTTTCGAGCGAATTGCTTTACTCCTGACCCGAATGGCCAAACGCCATGGCGTCGTCGTAGTGGATGGAGGAATCAAAATCCGACCTCGCCTGACGCACAGGGACATCGCCTTCCTGGTCGGTGCATCACGGGAGACTGTGACTGAACAATTGAATCAGCTGAAGGCGCAAGGGCTGATCGACACCTCATTCATGTGCATTACGATTCGTAATCCTGATGCACTTGAACAGTTAGTTACTGAGCGGTAATCATTGGCTTCACTTTGCGGCAATCGTGCCGCAACAAACCACACACGGGAGGTGCACGATGAAGAAAATGGCAGCAGTAGTCGCGGCAGCAGTGATGATGATGGCGGTTAATGTCTTTGCAGCTATGCCGGCTGCAGACGGGGAAAAACTCCACCAGTACCTGACCAAAGAGAAGCCGTACACGGAATGGAAGCTCTGGCCGGGCAAGGGAAAACTATACAAGGGAACCGAGCCGCATGGTGCTCTGCTCACGACGTATGTAAACGACGTGGCGTTGAAATCGATCAAGGCGAAGAAAGGGTTGCAGGACGGATCGATCATCGTCAAGGAAAACTACATGCCTGACAAAATGCTGGCGGCTGTCACGGTGATGTACAAGGTTAAGGGGTATAACCCGGAGGTCGGCGACATCTTCTGGATGAAATACGCCCCTGATGGCAAGATCGAAGCTTCCGGCAAGACTGGAATGGTTGATATGTGTATTGGTTGCCATACCAAGGCTAAAGGGAACGATTATCTGTTTACCGGCAAAGTGAAAAAATAAATATTGGGCGGGTCGGCAAAACACCGGCCCGCCATTCAGGTTAAGTGGAATGAGGCGGGATCCGTGCTGAAGAACAGTGTAATTAAATATTCGATAATAGCGGTTCTGGCCGTACTGTTTCTGTATATCGCCTATTCAAACAGTCTGCA
>JBAYTT010000144.1:0-10821 GCA_041675485.1 Pelobacteraceae bacterium
GCAGGGGCAGATCGGTCTGCAGAGACGACGTGCGCGGCTGATCCAGAAGGCGATGGCAGCCCTTTATACCGCAACACTGCTCTTTGTCGCATCCAGCCTGGCTATTGCCGTCAATGTTGCCTACGGCAGCGATAACCAGGCATGGATTCCTACCTTGCTGGCCCTCAGCGGCGGACTGTTTCTTTTTGTCGCCTCGGTGGTACTACTCTATGAGAGCCGGTTCAACCTTCGCTTCGTTCACCGCTCCATCGATTTCATCGAATTTCTTGAACAAAAAGCCGAGGAGCAGAATAAGTAACTCTGCCCCTCTTTAACCCCTCTAAATCTCCCTTTATGCCCCAGAGGGTACTTATCAGGAGAGACTTAAATGCTTCCCCCCTGATAAGGGGGGACTGAGGGGGGTTAGTTTAGATCTTCACTATTACCCTTTCAAACCAACTTCTTTTGCCAGCGCCCGCCAGGCAGGAATACTTCGCTCAATCATGTCCATATCAAAACAGTAGGCAATCCGGAAGAAGCCGGGGGCGCCGAAACCGGCTCCCGGCACCAGCAGGATGCGATGCTTTTGTGCCAGCATGACGAACTCCACGTCATCGGCCAGCGGCGAGACCGGAAACAGGTAAAACGCCCCATCCGGCTTGACCATCTTGAATCCCATGCCGGTCAGTTCCCGTACCAGCAGATCGCGCTTCGCCTGATACTCGGCAACATCCACCGATTCATCCTGCAGTGAAGCGACCAGCCGCTGCATCAGTGCCGGAGCATTGACAAAGCCGAGCACCCGGTTACTGAAGATCGCCCCCTCCATAAACTGCCCGGCAGTCGCCATGCGCGGGTTGGCAGCCAGATAGCCGATCCGCTCGCCCGGCAGCGCCAGGTCCTTGCTGTGAGAGGTGACGATGATAGAGCTTTCCACCAGCGGGAAGATATTCGGCACCTGTGTTCCGTCATAGGCGATACGGGCATACGGCTCGTCTGAGATGACATAGATGAGGTGACCGGTCCGCTCGTGAATCCCTTTCAGCAGATCCCCCAGGCGTTTCAGGCTTTCCGCCGGATAAATGACGCCGGTAGGATTATTGGGCGAACAGATGATGATGGCACGGGTCTTGGCCGTAATCGCCTTTTCAATGGCAGGAATATCGAGCTGGAAAGTATTGTGGTCGGTCCAGACTTCCACCGGCACGCCGCCATGATTGTCGATGTAGAATTTATATTCGACAAAGAAGGGGGCCAGGATGATGACCTCTTCGCCCGGATTGAGAATGGTTTTAAGCACCACGTTCAGCGCGCCGCCGGCACCGCAGGTCATGATGATATTATCGCCCGGAACGGCAAGCCCGGCATCTTTGGATATTTTTCCCGCCACTGCGGCCCGGGTTTCCAGATACCCGGCATTATTCATATACTTATGCATGCCCGGCAACGGGTTCTGGGCCAGCTCCAGCAGCTGGCGTCTGAACGACTCCGGCGGCTCCACATCGGGGTTGCCGAGGGTAAAATCATAGACATTCTCCGCGCCGAATTCCTGGCGCAGGCGTGCACCTTCCTCAAACATCTTGCGAATCCAGGATGATTTGGATATGTGACTGGCGATCTTCATTGCAATAGCCATTACAATTTCCTCCATGATAGGTTTTCTGATAGGATGATGGACGCGGAATATTACAGTAAATTACGGAGAACTCAAATGGAAATTCCGCTCTATCCGGCGGCCCGACCGCTGGCGCTGACGGATAAACCTCTGCTGGATCGCCTCTGCGCTAAATTGCAGCCGTGCATCTCCGAATTGACCTTTGCCGGGCTGTACCTGTTCCGGAAAGCGCATGATTACCGGCTGACTGCACTTGGAGATTCTGTTGTCGTACTGGGCAGGGGGTACGAAGGAGCAGAGTACTTCCTGCCGCCACTCGGCGGGAATGTTACGCACACACTGAAGATCATGTTTGCCGACGGCTGGACTCTGTATGGCGCGGATGAGCCGTTTGCCGCCGGATATCTTGCCGAAAAGTCCCTGCAACGTACTGAATTGCGAGACTCCAGCGACTATCTCTATCTGCGCGAAGAACTTGCCACATTGCCGGGGAGCCGCTTTCACAAGAAGAAAAACCGCATCAATTATTTCACCAGTCGCCATGACCACAAGGTTTCCCTCTTTAACGGCGACCATATTACCGGCTGCCTGAACCTGCTGGATCGATTGATTCAGAATTCACGCGATGACATTGGAAGTTCACTTCGCCTGGAATTGGAGGCCACTTACGAAGCGGTGCAGCAAGCTGGCATTCTCGGCCTTGACGGTGTCGTCGTCACCATAAACAACTGTGTGGCAGCCTTTGCCCTTGGCGAGCGTCTTAACCGGGAAACCGCGGTATGCCATTTCGAGAAGGCCGATCCCTTTACCGAGGGTCTGTATCAGCTGGTAAACCGCGAGTTTGCCCGACTGTTGTTTCAGGAGTGCCGCTACCTGAACCGCGAGCAGGATCTGGGGGATGTGGGGCTGCGGAGTTCAAAGTTGTCGTATCATCCGGTGGAACTGGTGAAGAAGTATATGGTTAAATGTCCTGACTAGAAAGATTTTGTTGCACATTACATAAAATAATAGTAAAAGACTTGTTCTTTTAAAGACGGCAATTTATGCCGAAATCTCCTTGCTCCGGGTAGGACCGGGGCTCGAATCCGTGAGGAGGATTACCAACATGAGGAAGTACGAAACAATTTTCATCCTCCAGCCTGAACTGAGCGAAGACGACATCAAGTCGGTCACCGCAAAGGCGCAAGACGTCATTTCGACGTACAAGGGCGAGTGCTTAAGGATGGATGACTGGGGTATCAGGAAACTGTCCTATCCCATCAAGAAGTCTGCCAGGGGCCGTTATTACTATCTTCGCTTTGACGGAGAGAGTGCTCTGATCGCCGAACTCGAACGTCGTCTCCGTCTTGACGACAAGGTGTTGCGCTACCAGAGCGTTAACATCACCGACCTGCCAGAGCGCATTGTACCGGAAAAGAAAGTCGAACTGCCGGAAGTTTCCGCAGAAGAGACTGTTGAAGAAACACCAGCCGCTGAAGAAGCAGCCGAATAATTTCCTGGAGGAGATATACTCATGAGTGACGAAAGACCAGCAGCAACACCATCATCTTATCAGCGTCCTGCAGGTGCCGGCCAGCGTCCAGCAGGCGGACCGGGACAGCGTCCGGCAGGCGGTCCCGGCGGCAATGGCGGACCTCGCAAGCGTCGTCCTTTCCAGCGTCGTAAAGTGTGCCGCTTTTGCGCAGAAAAGAACCTTACCATTGACTACAAAGAGCCTCGTACACTCCGCTTTTTTATTACGGAGCGCGGCAAGATTGTTCCTCGCAGAATTTCCGGGAACTGCGCTGCACATCAACGACACATCACTGAAGCCATCAAACGGGCCAGAAACATTGCTTTACTGCCGATTGCCGCTAATCACGCAGTAAACTAACAGTACCTGAATGAATCTGCAATCACCAGCCGACCACAACCTGCTTACACGCCTGAAAGCGTCTTTGCTTGGGGTGGTCGGTTCGTTTGTTTTGTTTGCAGCCTATCTGGCGGTGCCTCCTCTCGGAATATTTTCCGGAATCCTGGCACCGTTTCCTGCTGCATACAACCGGTTGGTTAATGGCCGTGTATCGGCACTGATCGTCATACTTGGTGCGGCTACCGCCATGACAGCCCTGTTTGGCGTGTTTGCCGGTTGCCTGTACCTTGGAATGTGCGGGATGATAGGCGTTTTTATGCCGGAACTTCTTTCGCGTGGCGTTAGTGGCAGTCGGGCACTTTTCTGGACAACGGCGGCGAATCTGCTTGTTTTTTTTGTCGGTTACATTGCGTACAGCGCAGTATCCGGCAGTAATCTGCAGCAGCTGATTGCTACCGAAGTTTCAGGCAGCATGAATCAGGCTGTCGCCTTATACGAAAAAAGCGGGGTTACGGGAGAAGAGCTGGAACTTCTCAAGCGTTCGATGTCTACAGCCGCCGAAATGCTGAAGCGCCTCTACCCCGCTCTTGTCACGGTAATGCTTGTCGTTATTGCCGGATGTAATCTTGTTCTGCTCAAAAAGAGCACGGCCAAAACAAATGTAAATCTGGCAATTGACGATTTCAGTACGTACAGGAATCCCGATCTGCTCGTCTGGATTCTGATTGCTACCGGGTTTTCCCTGTTGTTGCCGGTTTCCCTGCTAACAACACCGGCACTCAACCTGTTACTGATCATCATGCTGCTCTATTTTTTTCAGGGCATGGCTGTTATCTCCGCCATGATAGCAAAACATTCCGTGTCTGCAATCATACGGATACTTTTATACGGAATCCTGATTATCCAGCCGTACCTGCTGGCACTTGTTGCCGGCATCGGCTTGTTCGACCTCTGGATTAATTTCAGAACCCCAAAAACACAGGAAAACCTGTAGTTCCAACTTCGGTCACGATCCGGAACTGGAATAAAAACTTAACAGGCTCGAAAGGAGAGAAAATGAAAGTTATTCTGAATGAGAACATTGAAACGTTGGGTCACATTGGTGACATTGTAAAGGTAGCACCCGGGTATGCCCGCAACTACCTGCTCCCTAAAAAGCTGGCCGTTTTGGCCACAGACAATAACGCCAAGGCTCTTGAACACACAAAACGTCAAATGGCATACAAGAAGAACAAAGCGCTTGAGGCAGCAAAAAACCTCGGGGCAAAACTGGAAGCTCTGTCGATTGCTCTTTCGCATAGAGCCGGCGAAGAAGGCAAACTGTTTGGTGCTGTAACCAACATGGAAATAGCCGCCTACCTGAAGGCCAATGGCTTTGAAATCGATCGCAAGAGCATTGTCCTCAGCGATGCTATCAAGAACACCGGCGAGTTTTCCGTAGCCGTGAAGATTCATCCTGAAGTAACGGCCACATTGAAGGTGACTGTTACCGCTGCATAGTACTGACCTCGTCCATTAAAAAAGCCCGCGGATTTCTGATCCGCGGGCTTTTTTGTTGTGTCCAGCCATCCCCTCCCCCTCTATTTCCGCTACTCTGGCACCTTGCGGTTACATCGCGTTAATGGTAAGCTTGACGCATGTCTTCATCCGCCATAACCCCGCATATTCTGGAGTCTCTCCGGAATCCGTCCGCATACCCGGTTCAGACCCGGGCGGTTGAACTGATTCAAACACATGTCTCCTGGTTGTTTCTTACCGATACGCACGTTTTCAAACTGAAGAAACCGGTTAATTTCGGTTTTCTGGATTTTTCAACTCTCGAACTCCGCTGTTTTTACTGTCACGAGGAGCTTCGCCTCAATCGCCGTCTCTGCCCCGATATCTACGAACAGGTTGTTGCGCTTCGAGAAACTGATGCAGGTGCTGCATTTATCGGCGATGGAAAAGTTATTGAGTACGCGGTCAGAATGAAGCGGCTCCCCTCCGACAGAATGCTCGACAGGCTCGTTGACAGCGGCACCATTTCAGTGGAAGAAATCGAGATCATAGCTCGAAAAATAAGTTTATTTCACTCCACGGCCCTCACTTCTCCGCACATATCTGAATTCGGATCCATAGAACAGATTCAGTTTAACTGGCGGGAAAATTTTGAACAGACGCTGCCGTTCCGAACATCCACTCTTCCGTTGGCAATAAGCGAATCAATCCGTAGCTATGTTGATACGTTTATTGATTCACGCCGGACTCTTTTTAATGAACGAGTCGAGAATGGGTACATCCGCGAATGCGACGGTGATATTCACCTCGGAAATATCTGTCTGCACAATTCCACCGCTTATATTTTCGACTGCATCGAGTTTAACGAACGCTTTCGCTGCTCCGACACGGCTGCTGATATCGCTTTTTTACTTATGGATCTCGATTTCCACCGGCGCCCTGATCTGGCAGATGCAGCGCTGCGAACCTATATCTCGGAGTCCGGCGACTCAGTTCTTGGAGAGTTGATTACTTTTTACAAGGTATATCGGGCTTTCGTGCGCGGCAAAGTCGAAAGTCTGCAACTTCTTGATGATGGGATTTCCCTGGAAGAACGTGCCATTGCGGAAAAACTCGCCATCCGCTACTTCCGGCTGGCACGGGGGTACAGCGTGAGAAATCGCCTTTCCCCTACCCTGTTTATCACCTGCGGCACAATGGGATGCGGAAAGAGCGCTCTGGCTGATCAGCTTGCCTTTGAACTCGGCTTTGTAACATTCAACTCGGATGTTGTACGCAAACAACTTGCGGGGTTGCCACCGGAAAAGGAAGTCCGGATATCTTTCGGAGAAGGGCTGTATTCGAAAGAAATGAGTCAACGTACCTACCTTCAACTGGAACGATTGGCCGACAAAGAACTTGCCTCAGGCAATTCGGTACTGATCGATGCGGGATTCGGAACAGCAGGCGAAAGAGTCCGGTTTACCCGATTGGCTGTATCTCGTCAGGCAAAATTTGTGATTTTGTTCGTACAATGTGATTTGGACGAGCAGAAGCGCAGACTGTCAGAGCGTTCCGCTGGCGGAGGCTCTGTTTCGGATGGACGGGTTGAGCTGCTGGAACAACAGATTCGTGGGTTTTATCCGCCAGATGATTCGGAGGACGCGGTCACGATAAATTCTACAGGCAGAACACCGGAACAAACGCTGGATTCAGTGTATGAGAGGTTGTTCCCCTTATGAACCGGCTCCGCACTCAAATCATCCACCGTCTGCAATTACGGGAATCCTGGGTGATTTTTTTCATTCTCGGTATTATCATGATGTCTTTTCCATTTTTAAATATTTTCAACAAGCCCATACTTCTGTTCGGATTGCCGCTGCTGTTTCTGTATTTTACGGCTGGCTGGATAATTTCTATTATCGTAATCTACCTCTTCATGATTGCCAGTCGTAATGGCAAAGAGCCGACAGAGAAGAACGAATCATGACCAGTTTCATCCCCTCAGTGGCTGCCATATCTGTTCTCTACACGGTGTTGATATTTCTGATCGCATGGTACGCACACCATCGCAAGGAAACCGGACGTAGTATAATCAGCAATCCGATTATCTATTCCCTCTCGCTTGGGGTGTACTGCACATCATGGACGTTCTATGGCAGCGTTGGAAAGGCGGCTACGACCGGGCTTGATTTTCTGTTGATTTATCTTGGGCCATCATTAACGGCATTTTCCTGGCTTTTCCTTCTGCGCCGCATCATCAGGATCAGTAAAGAGCATAACATTACCTCCATCGCCGATTTTCTCAGCCAGCGCTACGGTAAATCACCATGGCTTGGTGCCCTGGTCACTCTCATCGCCTTCCTCGGCATAATGCCCTATATCGCACTACAGTTAACTGCGGTAACCACCAGTTTTTTTCTGCTCAGCAGCGCTCATACGGCCCCTATCACATTTATTAGAGTTGGAGCCGACACCTCGATTCCGATCGGCTTGATTTTAGCCTTGATCCTGGCGCTGTTCAGCATTGTCTTCGGAGCCCGGCGACTGGCATCGTCGGAACGACATGAGGGTCTGATTGCGGCAATTGCATTTGAATCCGTGGTAAAACTGATTGCATTGCTGGTGGTAGGGCTGTTTATCACCTACGGTCTTTTTGACGGTTTCATTGATATCTTCGAGCGTTTCAAGACCGTTGATCCTGAACGATTCTCACGGTTATTCACATTCAATACGTCAAAGAGTGACCCCAATTACACATCCACATTTACGCTCCTCTTTTTATCTATGGGAGCGATTATGTTTCTGCCGCGCCAATTCCATGTCATGGTCATTGAAAATTCCGATGAACGCCACATAGCTACAGCAATGTGGCTCTTCCCCGCCTATCTGTTCCTGATCAATCTCTTTGTCATGCCGATTGCAATCGGCGGCATCCTTGCCACCGGCAGCAGCAGTCGCGCCGATTATTTCGTGCTTTCACTGCCGTTACTGGCCGGGCATCATGGCATTGCTCTGCTCGCATTTCTGGGTGGTCTGTCGGCGGCAGCCGGCATGGTGATGGTGGAGTCAATCGCCATATCAACCATGCTTCTGAACCATATCTTCATGCCGGTCATAATCCGGATTACTCCCCGTGCATGGTTTCCTATTTTACTGATCAACCTCAAGCGTTTCGGAATAGTACTCGTTGTCCTGTTAGGCTATTTTTATCACGAGATCATAGGTGACTCGTACACCCTCGTAAACATGGGACTTATTTCATTTTCTGCAGCCGCGCAATTTATGCCTGCCATGCTGGGAGGGCTTTACTGGAAACGAGGCAACAGGGTGGGAGCAATCAGCGGAATCCTGCTCGGCTCTCTTATCTGGTTCTATACCTTGCTCCTCCCTTCGTTCAGTAAATCGGGCTGGATATCGGATACTCTGCTTTCAAACGGGCCCTTGAACATTGCGCTCCTTAAACCGACTGAACTCTTCGGGCTGACCGGCATGGACATCTGGAGCCATTCCCTGTTCTGGAGCATGCTTTTCAATATCAGTTCGTATATCATTTGTTCGATACTGCTTCAGCAAAACGAGCAGGAGCGTGATCAGGTACACAAGTTCATAGGCGTTTTCGGTCGGGTAGAGACCCATCGCCGGTCAGAGCGAAAACGGCTTTCAAAACCGGTTACAACGGATCAATTCGTCACCCTTATGGGCAAGTTCATTGGTGAAGCCGAGGCCAGACGTGCGCTTACGCTCTACTCCAGCAACCGGGACAAGTCAGGAGATGGATCCATATCCGAGTTTGAGCTCCCGAATCTGAAACGGTTTACAGAAAAAACTCTGGCCGGCTTTGTCGGTGGTGCTGCCGCCAGAGCCATTGTAAACAACTTCCTCTCTGATATCGGCTCCAGCATGGAACCGGTGTATGACATTTTCAGCAGCGTCCGCACTAATCTTGACCAAAACCGCGAATCACTTTTTGTCCGGCTGAAAGCTTCCGAAATCATCAATCGCACCCTGGACCTTCAGGTAATCATGGATGACTTGCTCAGGTTGTTGATAAAAGAGTTCAGGCTTGATGTTGCGCTGATCCGCTCAAAAAATAATGAGGGCACATTTTCAATCCTCAGCTTTCAGGGTGCAGGTTCTCAGGAAACCACCCCACCTCACTGGTGTCTGGAAAATATACCTTTTATCGATCTGGCCTACCATGATCATAAGGCCCATTTCATAAATGACCAGCGCCAAGAGCGCTCCGCTGCAATGTCTGATCAAGAGGTGACAGAAGGTTATATCTCCTGTGCTCACATCCCGATATACCGGGAAGGTGAACCGGTAATCGCCATTCTTTCACTGTTTTCCAATTCCATCGCCGGCCTTTTTACCCAAGAGTTCATTGAACTGCTGTCAAGTCTTGCAGGACAGCTCGCTCAGGCAATCACAATCGTGCAGGAGATTGAAGCCAAGCAACTCGAACGGACTCAAAAGGAAGTGGCCCTGCTGAAATCGGCCAAAATCACGCGAGACATGGAAATTGCCCAGCAGATACAGAAGTCGTTTCTGCCCGATTCCGCACCGACAATAGCCGGTGTCGATATTGCCGGACGCTGTGTTTCTGCCGCTCATGTTGGCGGAGATTATTACGATTTTATTCTTCGAAGTGATCAAATCGTAGACATTGTTATTGCCGATGTATCAGGTCATAGTGTCGGAGCAGCTCTGATCATGTCGGAAGTACGCACGTTGCTGAGAGCTGAAGCTAATTCAGTTCACACGCCGCGTGCCGTTCTTGAGACCCTTAACATTCAACTGCATGATGATTTATCCAGGGCCGAACTGTTTATCACCATGTTTTACGCGGAATATAATTCGGAAAGCGGCATTCTCAGCTACTCAAACGCCGGCCACAACCACCCGGTTCTGCTGCGCGCTGCCGAATCTCGCTCGCTTGAACTGGATACGGATGGACTGATACTGGGAGTTAAAAAAGATGTGCTATTTGAAGAGTGTTCTGTTGAATTAATTCCGGGAGATGTACTTCTTTTCTACACAGACGGTCTGACTGAATCGAACAACAGAGATGGCGAAATGTTCGGCACCTCAAGGGTGTACGAACATCTCAATACGGTCAGATATCTTCCGGCAAACGAAATCATCGATTCATTTTATGCAAGAATCCTTGATTTTACCGGTTCTCAAAATCTCCAGGATGATATATCGTTTATAGTAGTAAAAATACTCTGAGCATATGGAGATCGTATGGATATTAAAACGGAACTTACGGATGGGGTTGCTGTACTGTTCATCAAGGAAGACCGACTTGATGCAAATAATTCCGAAGAGCTTAAAGTAGAATTGCATCGACTTTTCGGGAGCGGCTCAAAAGATCTGATTATTGATCTAAAGGAAATCCATTTTATCGACAGTTCAGGACTTGGAGCACTGGTTTCGGGCTACAAGAACGCCTCAGTTCTGCATGGAAGCCTCAAATTGTCCAATCTGCAGTCCCAGGTAAAGTCAATGTTTGAACTTACCAGGCTGCATAGGGTGTTTGATATTTTTATGACTGTTGATGAAGCACTGCAGAGCTACCGGTAATTTCCTGACTAGTATTCCGGTTGCCGTATAATGGAGTTTTCAGACAAGAAAAGTACTTCGTCAACGCACTTAATCCTGTTTAGGAAACTGAATCGGGGATACACGTAATGACGGGAAGCGTATGAAAAACGACATTGTCATTGATATCACAATACCAAGTCATACCCGTCACTTGCGTATGATCGGCAAGATTGGTGAAAAAGTGGCTCAGGAGATCGATTGTCCAGAAGGGATTCGAAATGTTTTACCGGTCCAACTCGCCGTAGTGCTGACGGAGGGGCTGGTCAACGCAATAAAACACGCAAAAAAC
>JBAYTT010000145.1:0-10716 GCA_041675485.1 Pelobacteraceae bacterium
CCTTCGCTGATCTTCATATATGACGGGGAAATTGCCCCACCGATAACATACACACCCTTTCGTGTCGATTCGAAATCCGATGACAGCAGTACCAGGCGCTCCCCCTCCTTGGCGATTTTGCAGACCCCGGCGGTGCAGGCAATGCTCTGGATGTTGAGTTTGTCAAAGATTGGCACCGGTCCTTGTGATCCGATACAGGCGATAACGTTTTTCATCGGGAAACTCAGGGCGTGGTAGAGATCGATGCCGTCGGCCTGTTTGAATTCGTTGATGCGGATGACCAGGCGGTCTACCCCTTCGTCATCGACTTCACCGATCCGTGGTGTTGCCCCGGGAAACAGCCTGATATTGCCCCCCAGAAGGATCTCTTCTCCAAGCCGTTGGGCGGTTTCCTTGTTGACATCAAAGGTTTCGGCCTTGTGCGCCCAGTAGACCGGGTGGGTGTCTTCGGCCTCACGCTTGGCCTTGAGGATATTGATGATCACGTCGGCCGCCGTATTGCCGCCTCCGATTATCAAGGTTTTAATGCCGATATAATTGCTTGGATCGTCAACGTTTTTAGCGACCATCTTGGCATCGCCATACACCGAGAGTTCTCGTGGAATATTGCTGCCGAAGGAAAGCACAACCTTCTTCCCCTTAAAGCTCCCTTTGGATGTAATTACCGTCAGGCCATCCCGTTCGTCCTTGATGTCCTCAAAATCCACTTCCGTTTGAACGTGAAGATTTTCATGCTGGACAAAATGCTGAACGTACTGGAGATAGCTTTCCACTGTTACCGGCTTGTCCGGTGGACGCAACTCATCCACCATGAACGGCATGGGGGCGTCTTTGGGTTTTGATGCATACACCAGCTTTCCTTCGGGATAGGTGTTTGCGATCCCTTGAAAAATGGCTTTCCCGGATTCAAGCACCAGATACGAAAGGCCGTGCTTGTGACAAAGATACGCTGTTGCAAGCCCTGCCGGACCTCCGCCGATAATCAGAACGTCATAGGTAGTATTTTTCATGTGATGTCCTTGTGAATGATGAAGTTTTTATAAATACAAGTAATCAATAACATTATTTAGGCAAAAGATAAAGTGGTAAGGGACTTGTCATACTCGCCAGAAGAGGTATTATATAAAACATTACATTCAAAAACAGGAGGCCATCTATGGAAGACAGGGATAAAAAAGTCGCAGCAGCGGCATTGCTGGTATTTGCAGGCGGGATCATCGGGGCTGGTCTGGCTCTGCTGTTTGCCCCGCAATCGGGAACCAGAACAAGAAAAGACATTCTTCGCTATTCAAAAAAAGCACGGAATCGGGCCGATGAGGTAGTGGACGATCTTGCTGCCAACGTGTCGAATCTGGTCGAAGCAATTGGCGAAAAGACCGACGATCTTGTGGAAAAAGGGAAGGATGTGGCGGGTGGCGCCCGCAAGGACTTGATCCGTCTGATTGAGGAGGGCGCTTCGAAGCTGGAGAAGTTCAGGACAATACTGAGCAGGATGTAAATTCAGGCTGAAGGCTGAAGGGTGAATCAGGACGATGTGCTGTCTACTATCCTTCAGCCTTCTGACTGTCTGCCTGGGAGATCGTAATAGAGCTGCTTCCTGTTTCCGGGATCAGTCTGTTGAAATAGTCTATCGTCGGGAAATGATCCGATTGGCGCGGTTCGATCTTTGAACTGTAGCGGCTGATATAGATAAGATACCGGATCGAAAAACTCTCCGCAGTTGCCAGATTAGCCTCGCTGTCTTCCCCAAGAAGTGTCCGTTCCGGGTCGTACTTGATGAAATCCTGCAGTTTTCCCCAGAAACGGACATCTTCCTTTGGCAGTCCAACCTGGTGGGCGGAAATAATGCCGTCAAAATAAGGGCCGATGCGGGTGTTTTTCATTTTCAGATCGAGTGTTTTCGAGTGAGCATTGGTGACCAGCCAGACCGCTTTGCCGGCATGCTTCAGGTACAGCAGAAACTCGATCACGAACGGATGAACGGCGATCAGGTGTTCAACTTCCTGTTTGAGAACAGGAATATCGAGCGTGAGGCGATCCGACCAGTAATCAAGATCGGTCCAGTTGAGCGTGTTTTCCTGGCTGCGAAACAGGCTGTACAGGTGTTCCTTGGCGTATTCAAGGGTGGTGTGATTACGTTCCGACCACCGTTTTGGCACATGCTCCAGCCAGAAGTGGTCGTCAAAATGGCGATCAAGGATCGTCCCGTCCATGTCCAGCAGGACGGTGTCTATGGTGTTCCAGTCGATGATCATGGGTGGTTTACTTTCTGATGCAAGGTGAGAGTCACTTATGCCGTCAACATTTTGTATGTTATTTATTTGTTGTTCTTACTCGACTAACCGCAGGGGATTTCCGTCGCACTGAAATGTCCACAATCTGTCCGTCCTTAACGATATAGCACGGGGTTTTAGTTTGTCGTGCAAGGGTGAGGGCAGATTTAGCCGACCGAATAAGGGCCTTTTCCACACCAGCCAGATCAGGATCTTTTGGTAATTGCTTATTACTCTTCATTATTGTCTCCCCACTCCAGAAGTAACGGTATGTTACCAGAGTTATTGTAAAGAATCCAGGCATCTACGGATGACTTGTACAGGTTTGTAAAATTATGCAGACCTTGACTGAACCTGCGACGGACGACATCTTCAGGCACGTTGTGGCCTCCCTGCGCGACACGGCCAGCGACTCGCGCTACAGCCATGTCCGCGCTCGGCAGACTCAAAAAAATGAGTTTGACGTGATAGCCCAGCTCTCGCCATTGCTTGATGTTATGTAGATACGCGCGCCCGCTCAGGGTCGTCTCAAATGCGAAGCTACGCTGGGTCCGGACACAATTGTCAATCTCTTCGAGCATCACGCGGCCTGCGCGAACAGCTACCGTATCGGGTTCAAAGGGTGCGAGTCCTGCTGCGATGAGATCAGCATTAATAAAGGTCGGGCAGTGGGCTTCGTTGGGAAGAAATTCACGGGCAAAGGTGGTTTTGCCTGCGCCGTTCGGTCCTGCGATGATTACGATTTTTGGGGTGTTGGTCATATATTATAATCGCTCGTGTTCCTGAATGATTTTATCGGTTCCATACAACCCAAGAATCAACATCCTGTCAAGAATATCGAGAATGCGTTTTCTTAGTTCTGGGCGATTATCAGTGGCAGAATACTCCTTGAGTAGTAGATCGTCGAGATAGTGCATCTCTTGCCGATGCCCGGAAGGAGAGGAATTCTCGTCTGGACGCTCTGCCAGATCTAGCTCACGCTCTGCCGCCATGATGACTTCTTCGGTAGTTGATTCACTTGCATCTTTGAGCAGATGGAAGAAAGAAAAGTTATCCTCTTCAAAGGCTTTAGACTGTATAAAAGCGTGGATCAAGGAACGATAAGGCTCGATGCCTTCATTCCAAATATCACGAAAGCATTCTGCCGCCTCTTTCCTGATTTCCTTGATCGGATCGTTGAAAAAGTCCGTTAATTGTTGTTCCGCTTTTGCCATATAGGCGGCATGGGGCAGGTGGTTTGACGCAGCATTTGCAATCAACATACGGTTCTGATCGCTGCCATTAGCAAGTGTTTGGGCCCGAGAGGCAAGGGCATCGTTATAGAACGCTTCACGATAAAGGTGAAAAGCACCCAGTAATCTGTACTCTTCGTCTTCTGCCGATAACAACAAATCAAGCAGTTCCAGCCCGATATCAGGAGAACCATGCAGAATGTAGTAAAGAAGTTGAGTGCCTATATACGTCGAGAGAGGCAGTATATCTACCTTGTGGGACTGCATAACAAGCTGCTTCAGCAGTTCAGCCGCATGGCGATTATCATGGTGAAGCACTGAATAGATCGGTTGGGTTAGTAAACAGCGGATGCTTTCCAAAGGCTCCAGTTCAATGCGTCTGGCAAGCACCCGTATTCCTTCATCTAATCGTGTATCACATTCCCAAAGAACTGCACCAAGAGCCTCTGCGGCAGTACCTCTGTCAAAATATCCGCTACGAAACTGGGTAAAGCCCCCTCTGGCAATCAATTGATTTGCAGTAAGAAGCAACTCCTCTGTTCGTTTTATGTCGGACTTTTCATCGGTGGCGGCTGTGCCGTTCTCAACATACCAAAGTAATATTGAAAAAACTTCCTCATTAACGGCAAGTTTCGGATGCTTTTGCAGCAAACGGCAAATCCCCTCACAACAGGGACGGTTCGGAAGACTATGCGCCGTGCGTATCGCTGTCAGGATTGCTTCTTCAGGTGTTTGACCTTCAGCTAGGCCGTTCAAAATACCGTTGAAATAGTCCTGGTTCGTATCTGGCGGCAAACTGGAAAACAGTCGCGCAAATCGAGCAGGCTCTTTCTTGGTGCGCTCACAAAGAATTTGGGCAAGCCCACTGGATCCTGAGTGACGAAGCCAGTCGTCTTCAGTACGCCGCGTTTTTCGGTCGCCACAGTACGTGGCAACAGCGCTTAGCCAAGCCGCATCGGACATGAATTTGGCTCGATCTGTACCAATAGGCGGTGGCACCCATGTTGCTTCCATATTGTTTGGTTTGGGAATTGATTTCCCTCTGAACTTCCTGTCAAGTTGCGCAACTAGTTGAAGCGCTTTGGAGGAAAGGCAGGCAGAATCCATCGATTTAAGAATGCACCATTGTTTGTGTCCATTCCAGTTTAAGTCCCGAAGGGCAGATTTGCGGGTCCAAAATGGTTCTTCTTCGGGACGACCGTTCGTCAAATCATGAATAATTTTTTTGGCAAACCGTAATTCAGGCCAGTGATTCAAAACCCGGCCTTCAACAGCATCTCTTTCTTGTTGGGAGAGATATGGAAAAGCAGCATTTGCAGCACGTGTAAACGAAATCCATTCTGCACCATTCGGACCAGCTTCGAACAAACCCTTCTCTGCCAAGAGCGAAGGCAACTTAAATCCCAGAACGTCACCGGCACATGCAATCGTTTCCAGGCAAAGATAGAGTGCCGCCGGATGGGGCAACGGTTCGATTTGTTCAAGACTGTATAATGCTCGCTCAGGAGCGGTTTTGGCAAGTTCGGCTAGAGATTCACGCAACAGGGAAAGAAAACGGTTTGGCCCGTAACTGCTCCGATCAAACCGCATCTGCCACGTGTAGTCTGTCCAGTGTTTACCGTCAAAAGTAAGGTTGATGCGGCGAATGGCCTCTTTAAAAGCGGGCAAAACAGATTCTAGGAAGATGGTGGATGATTTTTTTTTCAACTCTTCAAGCCAGTGATAGTCGAGTTTATTCTGTTGATCACTCCCAAACGGGTGCCCCTCGGCAAAGATTTCATACCATGTTTCAAGCCATACTTGGATTATTTTGCCAGCTGCAGCAGGATCATTTTTAAGCCATGCCGACATGGAGTGACGATCATAAAGTCCGGCACGATCGAACAAACCATCAGGTTTAGAACGAATTAAATCAAGATTGAGTTCCAGCAAATCGGGACAAGGCTGTATGTCGCTCAGCCTGGAAAACCAGCCAAGCAGGGCTGTGCCTCGTGCAGAAATATTGTGCCACCAGATTCGTAACTCTTGGGCAATTTCTGCAGGAAATATCTTGATGGCGTTCCTCAGAATGTTAAGGGCATCATCACGGCGCTCACTGCTCTCAGATGTCAGCCATTCGCTAATCAGACCTCGACTCATCAGAACCGGAAGCCAACAGGGTTGCGAGTAAACCACCATCCTAACAAGCGACGGCATCTGCTGAAATGGGTTATCCAAAGCCAAGACGACATCAAGCTCCGCCTCGTTTGGTTCATCCAAACCTCCGAGCCAGCGGGCAACCGCATCCTTCAGGTGATAACGGACATCAGGACTTTTCAGCAGATCATTAAGTTGCTTCAAATACTGATGTTTCGGGCCTGCCTGTCGGTATATTGCCAATATCTGCCGAACCTGGGTACGACGGAAGAGATGCTGTTCGTCTTCTTTGAGCAGATCAAGTAGATTCCTTCGATCTGTAACGAATCCTCGGGCAAAGGCGTAATCGAACAGACTTTCGTGGAAGAAGTTCACACGACCGTTCACATGGCTAATGAGATGTTCTGTTGCCAACAGATCGAGTGCATTCGGAAAGCGGTCAAGCACACTTGCAGAAGTATCAAGAGACTGATCGCTACTCATAACGTCAGCAAGATGCGAAAGTACCGGCATCAGGGCAAAAGCAGGGTAGCCCCGCTCACGGATGGCACGTTGTTTTTTCTCGACAAGGCGATCAAATAATTCGGTTGTTGATTGAAACTGCAAGGCATGATCTTCAGATCCGATAACTTCAAGAAACAGAGCAAGGTTGAGAGGCAGAGTCAGTAACTCTCTCTGTTTTGCTGTAATGCGCTCGACGGGGATGCCTTTTTCGCAAAACAGAGGTTCGACTTCCGAAACCCAATCAAGAGGCTTGATCTCATATCGTCTGACTCTTTGATCCTTTTCAAGTTGGAGCAGAGCACCATCGTTGGTCAGATCGTACGTGCGACAAGCAGCAACAATACGGATGTTTTTTGAAAATCTGGCAAAACTGAGAAGCTCGAAAATCACTTCGCGGATAGCTCCTGTTCGACCCGAAACCTCACTAACAGCATCAATCTGGTCAATGAATAGTATTGCCGTGCCTCCAGGCGTTAGTGATTGCAGGGTGAAAACGGGGTTTTCGCTACGTCCGTAAAGGGCTTGCCCAAGGGCATTCGAAGAATCAATGCTAAGACGACTGTCAACACGAAATGCCAAATATGCAGCATCTAGTCCGTTCAAGCCGGACAGGATTTCTCGAATTACTCCTGATTTGCCGGTTCCGGCATTCCCAGTAAGCAGTATAATATCGGGGCATTCTTCATCATTAAGAACGGATAGGACCTCTTGAGCTTCTTTTCGTGATATAGACACGCCTCCAATGCCAAACGGAGCATAGCTTTCGAGATAACGTTGATTTGCCTGGGTGATCCGTTCCCGTAGCGTCGAGTCAAGCGGAGCCCGTGGGGAGAGGATTCCCGCTTCTATGATCTCATTGCGGATGATTTCCGTGGTTAGTTCACGGTTGAAATTGTTTTCGAGATAATCACGTAGAATGGGGAAATAATGATCGAACGAATCGCTGAAGACCTGCCCGCCAAGCATGCGGATATTGATGTCAAGATCAGTTTCCGGCTCACACTGACTATGAAATCGCTTGAGGTACAGCCATGTTTGCTCTGCGCTGCTGCCCCATAGCCTTCTCAACTCCGGAAGATGTGAGGCTCTATCTTTATCAGTCAGAGAATTCAGGAATGCGTCAACATCTGACTCAATCAATATGGCTCGTTGTGCGAGGTGGTGAATTTCAGTTGCGGGCGCGGTTGAGAGAAAATAAAAATGATCATCGGGCACAACCGAGAGTTTAGATAATGCTGTTGTCAAAACTCCTTCTGCGGCAAGACGCCCAATCGTCCAGTTTCCCAGAGTGTTTTGCCTCTTGGCTTGATACCACTCCTTATTGCCATTTCTGGATAGCCAAAACTCAACTCCTTGATTGACCGGATCGACAAATTCGAATTGAAGGGCATCGGCGTGACCAAGGAAAACTTCGAAAAGTTTTTTGACTGCCCATTTTGCTTCAAAACGATCTCCAAGCTTCCCGGCGATACCACCAGGAAATGGGTAGGCGCTTGAGGCACGACTATGGTTGGTTTCTCTAAGGGTCATGAATTAATTTGAAACACTCCCATTGTTTATCCAAATAAAGGACTTAATTCTTAAATGTTTTTACTTTGAACTTACTGTTTTTATTAAATAATTGCATTTGGTGTCAGAACATAGCTTTTGGCACAAAATTCTTCCGCACTCAAAACCGCCATCTCAGCCTTACGATAATGCCGCCCATTGCGGGTCAGAAGCGCGGAGCATCCCGCCCCAAGCGCCGCATAATACTGCACGGCATCCTCAAAGTCGGTAAAACCAGCCTTGAGCGCTTGCTCGATCACGACGTCATCGACGGGAAGGACAGTTACAAGCTGCTTGAAGTTGCGCAGCACTTCATGCGCGTGCTTGCCGGAGACCTGTTTCCTAAGTATGTAAAAAAGATTGGCAAACGTGAGTGACGATACGGAAAGGGAAATGCTGCCGGTCTCGGCAAGCGAAAATAGCCGTGCCGCCGCATCATAAAACGGTTCGCGCCGGGCCAGCAGATCGAGAACTATATCCGTGTCCACAAATACGGACGGTTTCATCGGTATTTATCCGCCAGGTAGTCGCCATAATCACTTTTGGGGTCGCCCAGTTTTCGAGCATCGATAACGCCGGAAAGCTTGGCAACCAATGGTGTCACCTGTTTCAACGATTCATCCGAATGGGCAACCTGGCGAAGATACCCCTCGATAAGCTTGGAAAGACTTTTATGTTGGGAACGGGCAAACTCCTTTGCCTGCTCGATTATGTCCCGGTCAAGACTGAGTGTTAGCTTTGCATTCATGAAAACACCTCCTTTGTACGTATTGCTGAATTGGATTATACGTACAAATGTAGAAATATCAAGTTCTCAATTATTGCTTCCAAAGTACATTTGGTCTATATTTACCGATGCTCCAAACACGTATTGACGCGATTCGGCAGAAATTCCGAGAAAGAATGGCCAAGCATGCAGCTCACTCTTTTTGAAGACAACCGACCGGGCATTCTGCTCAACATCGCGGATGAATTTATCCTTTCACGGGATCTTGTTCAGGCGGTTTCCGTGTATGAACAGGTGTGCGCCGATTTTCCTGATGACAGGAGCGCCGCGCCACTTCTGGCACTGGTCGGAGAATGGCACTCTCTTCTGTCCGGCATCAACGATGATCCTGGCAATCCGGCGTATCTCCAATCCATCTGGCTTCGCCACGACTCCATTGCCCACCCTGCGCTCCGTCTGACCGTACTTGGTATTTTGATCGACGAACTGCGTGCTCTCCCTGAGCCTGAGAAGGTCTATATTTCTCCTCACTTTCATCTTGGGCATCTCCTGATGGCAGCCGGCAGCCATGCTGAGGCGGCGGACAGTTTTCGAGCCGCGCTCATGGGAAATGCCGTTGAGCGGGGACGGTTCATGGCTTGGCGCGGTGATGCCCTGACTATGGCCGGAAACGATGATGCCGCACTGAAGTGCTATCTGGCGGCGTTCCTTGATGATCCGTACAGCGTTGATATGCAAAACATCAAGAACCGCACGATTCACAATCTACACACCTCCCTCCACTTCGAGCTGGATGATGAAATCGAAGGAGACGATGAACCGGCCTGGCTTCCTGCCTGGGGGTGGTTGCACGGGGTCTTCGCGTTGCCGCTGCAACCTGTGCCGGCACAGACTTCTTTGCCCTGTGCTGCTGAATTTGAAACGCGTATAGCGCAGGATAATTGTCCCATACCGCGCATATGGTTCGATATGCTGACCCATGCCGAGAGATTGCGCGTCGTGCAGCGGGATGACCGGGAATTGGCTGCGGTGCGGCGGTTGATGAAAAAGACGAGCGGGTTTATGTTCGGCTGGTATATGGATAAGGTCAAAGGGAGAAATTCGGCAATCAGATGAACCTCTAAAAGCTATTGTCCACGAAATACACAATATTATCACACGAGTTAACACGTCGCGTAGCGACTGAAAGCAGCTTTACATGACCCAACCCACCACTCCGGATTCTCTTCCTCCGCTTTTAAAGAGATTCCACGACTATCTCCCCGGCGATATTCACTCAATTGCGGCAAAGGCCCATTTGATAGACGGTTTTGAGGCGTGCAAAGGTAACTCGCTTGCCAATGCCGTCTGGAACGATGATAAAACCGCGCTGGTCGTCACTTTTATCGGTGGCAGCCAAACCACCCTGCTGGTTGAAGGAGTTCGTCTCCTTACCAAGTGCAGCTGCAAACAATGGCAACCCGCTCGCAACTGTCCGCATGTCGTGGTCGCCTGGGCGACCCTGAAACGGGTGGTCTCACCGGGAACCCTTTCGCATATTCGCTTCAATCAACAGATGTTGCAGGACATGAAGCGCTTCACCGATCAGGAACCTGCATCAGGTAACGATGCCGTATCAGACACGGTGCCTGACAAGAAACCAGTGCTCACTAGTCTGGTGGAAGACCGGCGTCTGCTTAATGAGGAGATCAACAAACTAAAACCTCAGGCCGTTTCTTCAAAATACCGCCTGGTGATAGAAGCAAGACCCTATGGCAACGGCGTTGAGGGGAAGATCAAGCGAGGCAACGATACCGTGCATGGCTGGGGCACAAGCGGCGTACCGACCGATCTTTCCCGCTTTCTGGCAACACACTATTATTACGAGTCAACACCCCGTTACTTCGAGACGTTTCTTAAGCTGACCAACAGCACATATCCAATTGTGTTTATCGACGCCGAAGGTAATGAATCTCCGCTTGTCTATTGTGGCGATGAAAGCCTCAGGGGCGGCATTGCCTTTGACATTCGCGGCGAAGAGATTCACATCTCGCGGACCCTTGACAACGGCAGGCCTATTCCCGCCGGAGCTTTGCTGCAGGGCCGACTGCTCTTCGATCCCGAAGCGGGGACAATTCATGCCATTTCCAATCGCAGTGCCTGGAAAATATGGGAGGCGGTAATCGATGTACTTGACGGAGTGTCTTGTGCTTTTGAGAGCGATGACGAAGAGATAAACGATCCGGCGATCACTTCTCAGGAACTTCTCCGGCTGCCGCATTCCGTGGTAACGCCGATTTCGCTCTTCAATGCCGCG
>JBAYTT010000146.1:0-10531 GCA_041675485.1 Pelobacteraceae bacterium
GGGAGGCTTGACGCTATGGAAGGCTCAAGTCAGGGCATGGATACAGGGGGGTGTGAAGTGCCAATAGAGAGCTGCAATAAATAATGGCGACATCACCGTCAAACATAATCCTGATCGGCATGCCGGGAGCGGGCAAGAGCACGGTCGGCGTCATTCTTGCGAAGCTGACTTTGCGCGACTTCGTGGATACGGACGTGCTCATTCAAACAGTGCACAAACGGACATTGCAGAATATTGTCGATACAGATGGGTACACGGTTCTCAGGAGAATTGAAGAAGAGGTGCTGCTGGGACTTTCTGTGCAAAATTGCGTCATCGCCACGGGGGGCAGTGCGGTTTACAGTGACTCTGCCATGGCCCACCTCAAGTCCGACGGTCTTGTCATCTTCCTTGATGTGACGCTGCCCATGCTGGAATCAAGGATTCATGACTACAGCACAAGAGGTCTCGCAAAGAGACCGGACCAGGACCTGGCCGACCTGTTTCGCGAGCGCTGCACTCTTTATTCGAAGTACGCGGACATCACCATCAAGGACACCGGCCTGAGCCAGGAACAAGTGTGTGCTATAATCATCGACAGAGTGCAAGAATACACTCACCGCTAAGAGGTATGTATGAGTCGGCCCGACATGAAAATTCTTGTTGTTGAAGACGACCTGCTTTCTCAAGCCATCCTTAAAGATGCCCTTGAGCGGTTCGGCTATAAAGTCGTACTTGCGGGCAATGGCCGTGAAGCGCTTGAACTCTGCCAGCTGGAGCATTTCCCCGTCATCATAACCGACTGGATGATGCCGGAAATGGACGGTCTTGAATTCTGCCGGGCCATGCGTGCCGATCCTTCCGAACATTATTCCTTTATCATGCTGCTGACGTCACACGACAAAAAGGACGAACTGATAGCCGGACTCGGTGCGGGGGCGGACGAATACCTCGTCAAGCCTTTCCATGAAGTCGAACTGGCGGCGCGCCTGAAAGCCGCCCGTCGCATCCTCGATCTTGAAACATCACTGAAAGAGCTTGCCCTGCACGATCAGCTCACCGGCGCATACAATCGCGGCTATCTTGACCGGCAACTGTCGAAGGAAATCCAGCGCAGCTGGCGCTACGCCCACCCTATTTCGATCATCATCTGCGATATCGACCATTTCAAGGCGGTCAACGATTGTTATGGGCATCAGGCTGGTGATCAGGTTCTCAGGGAGTTTGTTGTCCGGATTAACCGCTCCATCCGTTTTGAAAACGACTGGGTGGCACGGTATGGCGGTGAGGAGTTTGTGATTGTCCTGCCCGAGACCCCTCCGGCAGGCTGCCTGATCGTTGCGGAGCGCATCAGGAATATTATCGCCAACACACCGGTAGTAGTTCAAGGAACGGATATTTCGGTAACGGTAAGTTTCGGGGCAATTACCATCGAGAACACCAACCGGATTGAAGAGATGACGATGAATGCGATTCTCGGCAAGGCGGATGAATGCCTCTACCGGGCAAAAGAGGCCGGCAGAAACCGGGTTGTTGCCGTGCAGTTTTAATCAGATTACGAAACGGAAATTGATGCAGGGTTGTTGAATCTCGCTGCACCATCAAGGCAAAATTCAATACAGAGACCGCAACCGGTGCAGTGGCCGGAATCGAAGCGGGGTGGTTCTTCGTGAGAGTCGCTCTGCAACGCCCCGGTCGGACAGATGGCAACACACCCCTGACAGGCGGTGCAATCAGCGGAAAAGGTAATCTGGTGGTCAAAACGGCTCCGCGCCCGTTTCTCAAGCACGGGTGAAAGTCGTTCGACAACCCGATTCAGCAGCTCCCGCCTCACCGGCACCCGTTTTTCCGCGTAGGCGGTGCGATGCTCGCCCTGCTCCGTGCTGCCGGATACAATCACCGCGGCGCTCTGAAACAGGGAACTGCGCAGCGACTTGAAAAACCCCCGCCGCCCAACCGCTTCATCACAAAAACGAAGTTCCGCAGCAGACTCCACCAAAGTTACAGCGCATCCCCCCTCAAGCAATCCGGCTTCGGCAAGTACGGCATGGCGCTGACGCACGTGCGGAATCATGGGACTGTTGGGACAATCGGCGCAGGCGCTCAGATTGATGTTCAGGGTTCCGGACAGGGAGTGGCAGAGAGCCAGCAAATGTTCTTCGGATAGCCCTCCCAGACAGGGGAGCACGGCATTTGAGCGCTCTTTCGTGCGGATGCACCCAAGAACGGGCTCCTGCACCCGGGAGAGCTGTGCCGGACAGGTGGAAAAATCGCTGTTCTGCTCCAGCGCGCCAACCGGGCAGACCGTGGTACAGAGCAGACAGCCACGGCATCGCTCAGGGTCAATAGCCAGGCCGCTGTCCAGATTCACGGTGCCGTGGGGGCAGACTTCAGCGCAACGGTGACAACTACTTGCGCTGAAGCGCGTCCGCAGGCAGCGGGATGATTCAATCCGCAGGTCATCCCGGCTGCCGATGGGGAGGGTTGCGTCAGCCATTATCCGCGCTGATAAAAGCGGCGGTGCAGCGGGCAACGGCCTGATAAAAGGGGGATTCGCCGTCATTGATGACGGCAGTGGTAAATGGCTCCAGCCACGGTTGCAGATACGTTGTCAGAAACTCCTGCTGAACCCCGTTCAAACGCTCGGCTTCGCCATGGTTCCCGGCTTCCCCAGCTTCGCGCTGCCGGTGGGCCAGATACGACAGGAATTCCAGTTCAACAGCAATATGATCCGGCAGTTCATGGAAGTCATCGGCCAGCTGCAGGCCGTTGGCGCGATAAAATGCTGATACACGGGCAGTCGATTCCCCCATGACGGTTTTGGCGTCGTCAAGGTAGATTGAGCCGTACGGAGGGGCAACCAGCTGAAAGGGGCCCATGAAGAGACGGGCATGTTCAACAGCAAGTTCTTCCAGCGAATTGTTTTTGATCAGATTCGCGGCATCGGCGGCATGACGGGCCGCCTCGGGAGCCGTCTCCGCCAGCAGGGTTGCCAGGGAATCGCAGCAGTTCTCTTCCAGAAAAGCTGCCGTGGGGGGATAGTAACAGGCCGCCAGGAGGCGGCAGGCATCTTCGTGCATTGCGCTGGTGGTGACAGGTGTCGGCATGGGTAGTGGTTCCTGGATTCTGCCCCCCTGCCCCCTCCTGAATCAGGAGGGGGCAGGGGGGTGGTATTCCCCTCCTAAGACAGGAGGGGTTAGGGGTGGTACGCTTTTGCTGAACTTACACCTTACTCCCGCCTTTAAAAGCGCGGATATAGGCAACATTGGGCTTGGTGCCCTTTTCTTCCTTGAGGCGGGTCGGCTTGTACTTCTTCAGCAGCTTGGCCGGTTCACTGGCGGCATCGTTGACATCGCCGAAAATACGCGCCTTGGCCGGACAGGCCGCCACGCAGTTGGGCTGTTCACCCTTGGCGACGCGGTGCGCGCAGAAGATACACTTTTCAACCACACCCTGCTTGCGGATGCTGTCGTAGTCAGGGCTGCTGAACTTGTTCTGGTTAGGAATAACCGCGCCTGCTGCCTTGGCTGTTGCGGCGCCCGAGGCGGTGCATCCCGTGATCATCTCGGCGGTGTCGCGTGAAGCGGCATGCGGGGTTTCTTTGCCGATATTGGCGCTGATGACCGAATAGGCCGCCTTGTCCTTGGCCACATCGGTGGCGCTGTAAGGACAGGCTTTCTGACAGCGACGGCAGCCGATGCAGCGCTCGTCGTTGTGCATGGTGATGCCGTCGGCGGTCTTAAACATAGCCTTGGGCTGCACCGGACAGGCTTTCACGCAGGGAGCATCGCTGCAGTGGTTGCAGAGCACCGGCAGTGCGCTAAACGATATGTTGGGAAATTTCCCCTCTTCCTTGTAGATGAAGTCGGCCCAGTTAAAGGTCTGGCCGTTGGCGCGAGCCTGGGTATTGTTTTCGGTCTTGCAAGCCAGGGCGCAGGCGCCGCAGCCGACACATTTTTGCAGGTCAATGACCATTCCGTATTGTTTTGACATTGTATGGTATCCCCCCTTTCCTAGGCTTTCTCAATCTTGACGCCGGTGAAACCGCCGTTACGTGCCGTTGCGCCGCTCAAACGATCATAGTTATCCGGCATCAGTTCGTTGTTATTGCCGCCACGCGGCTTCTTGCCGTATTCCTTGGCGGCAACCCGGCCATAGGCCCAATGCCCCTGACCGTAACATTTTGCCACGGTACCGGGGCGGACACCTTCCCACAGACGGATATTGCAGGTGATGGAACCGTTGACCGAGGTGAGACGGACGGCATCGCCATCCTTGATCCCCAGTTTTTTGGCATCAATCGGGTTGATTTTGGCCACGTCATCCCAGCTCTTGTCGCCAACGTCAACTTTCTTGAACTCCTGATACCAGACTGTGTTCTGGCTGCGACCTTCACGGTTGAGGCGCGATTTGTGGTCGATAAAGGTGAAGGGGTACTCTTTCTCGCTGCCGCGCCGGACCGGTGACTCATAATGCGGCACAAATGCCAGTTCGCCGCGAGCCTCGTACTCACTTGCCTTGAGAATATCATCGATAGAGCTCTTGTGCTTTGCCGCGAAGAGCGACAAGGTCTTTTTCAAGGTTTCGCTGTAGAACTCGAACTTGTGGGTAACGGTCTTGAACTTGCCCCAGTTCTTTTTGTACTTGTAGGTTTCGGTGTTGTAGATACCCTTTTTCTTGAAATCAGCCCAACCGGCAAGCTGGTCACCTTTCTGTTTCTCCTTGCCGTTCCACACCACGGAACTGGAGATCTTGGCGGCAATTTCGCAGAACTCGGCGGCATTGGCCGGTTTCTTCTTGGTTTCCGGATCTTCGAAGGATGCATAGTAATCGTACAGATTGGCAAAGCCCCTGGCTTTCAGCTTCTCCGCCAACAGCCACATCACTTCGGTTTCTTCGGCCTTGACGCCCCAGAGCGGCTTGGCAACCGGCTGCTGGATGGAAACATGCCCGTGCAGGTTGGCCATGTTGGTGATGATAGAGAGCTTCTCGGTCGGCGCAAATGTTGCCGGCAGCACGATATCGGCAAACTGGGTCATTTCCGACGCGTTGGTAACCATATGGACGAAGAACGGCACTGCCGCCATCGCCTTTTCCCAGCGCTGGGCGCCGGTAGCGGAGAAAGCAAAGTTGCTCCAGGTGCTGATAAAGACCTTGCAGGCATCGGGATTTTTCAGCATGCCGGTGGCAACGTAGTTGGTGACAACGTTTGCCTTCGGTTTTTCTTCCTTAACCTTGCCATCCTTGTCTTTGATGGTGTCAAAGCCCCCCATGATGGCCGGCATATCCTTGGAACCGCGGCCATCCAGCTTTTTACCGTGGCCATGATGTTCGGCAAGTTCATCGATGAATTTTTTCGCGTCGGGAAACTTGGCGGTTGGCGAACTGGACGACTGGAATACTCCCCCATCCGTTTCTATCGAACCAAGGATACCGTTCAGGGCATAGACCGACATGGCGGCATAGGTGCCGCGCACCTGCATGGCAGCCCCCGGCCCCATCCAGACGGCACAGGCGGAACCGGCCTTGCCCATGGCGCGGGCGACGCGGATAATCTGGTCAGCCGGAATCAGGCATTTTTTGGCAGCCCAGGCAGCTGTTTTGTCTTTCAGTTCCAGGTTCCAGTATTTGACAATGCCGTGGGTCTCTTTCTCGACAAACGCTGCTTCATCAATTGTTTTACCGGCGACAAACAGGTTCTTGCCCTCCTTGAAGTCACCGACAAACGCCTTGCTCCAGAGCCCTTCCGTCAGGAGAACATGGGCGATGGCCGATGCCAGCGCGCCATCCTCACCCGGCTTGATCGGCAGCCATTCATTTGCTTTGGCGCCGGAAGCGGAGAGTCGCGGGTCAACCACAATGACAGAACCTCGCTCGAAGATGTCGCCGAATTTGTTGATGGCATTCGGCACCTGGCGGTTGGAAGAGAGCGGATCACACCCCCAGATAACCAGGCATTTGGTCTTGGCCAGATCGTAGTCACGATAACCGAAGAACCCCTGGGTGTAGCCCGGTCCCATTTTTTCCGCCTCGGCACAGATGGCGCTGTGGGAGAAATAGTTCGGAGTGCCGAAAACCTTGGGCAGGGTGCCGTAGAGAAGTTCGGTGGATGTCGGAGAGTAGCGGCCGCGCATATATACCAGTTTTTCAGGTTCCTTGTTTGTGCGCAGTTCTATCATTTTGTCGGCGATGGTATCCAACGCCTCGTCCCAGCCGATCGGAACGAACTTGGGATCGATGCCGCGCCCTTTCTGGGGGTTGGTGCGCTTCATCGGCACCTTGATCCGGTCAGGATCATAGGTCTGCTGGATCATCAGGTGACCACGAGGACAGACATAACCGCTGTTGGCCTTTGAAAGCTGGTTACCGCGCACCTTGACGATACGCCCCTCCTGCACAAAAAACTCCACCGGGCACCAGGCGGTACACCCCTGGCAGGTGGATGGTATCCACTCACCCTTGGGCGCATCAGCGGTTGCCGGAGCATGTGCAGCGGCAAAAGCGTTCAGCTTCGGCAGCCCGACGGTCGCCACGGCGCCGGCCGCTGCGGTCAGTTTGAGAAAATCCCGACGTTTGATTTCCATGTACGTTCCTCCCTATTTTTTATGACACTTGGCGCAATCGCCTTTGACGGAAAATGCCTTCTTGCCGTTATGACAGGCGCCGCAGGATTTGCCTTTCTGCATATCCTTCATGGTCGCCTTTTTGTGCTGCCCCTTGCTCAAAAAGAGCTTGTCATGGCAGTCGGTGCAGGCCAAAGCCATCCCCTCCACATGGGTATCGTGACTGAAGACAACATCTCCCTTATTGTTCTTCAGGGTGATGTCGCCTCCCCCGACCGCTGCCAGGGCGTTGCCGATTCCCATCAGTACGATACAGGCCGTTACTGCTGCGATTCTTCTCATACGTCTGATCCTCCTTTCGTTGTGTGTGTGTTGTTACGTACGGGTAACACAACCGTGATATCACTTCATTCCTCATCCTGATGATCCTGCTCCCGCAGCCTCTCCCAAAGCGCCTTGCGGGAGATGCCAAGAATCCCGGCAGCCCGCCCTTTCTGGCCTCCGGCGGCGTTGAGCACCCGCTCGATGTAGCGCCGTTCAAACTCGGCGGTGGCTGTTTTAAGCGGCATACCGATGGTGAACTTCTCAAATTGCGTGCCAAGGTGCGGATCGGCTGCCGAGATGATCGGCAGGTGGCGTTCATGGATCGTCTGGCCGGGATACATGAGGGAAAGGTGTTCGATGATGTTGGACAGCTCCCGGACATTGCCGGGGTAAGGAAGGCGCAGCAGGGCGTCAAGGGCATCGGGAGCCAGAGTGATGCGTTTCTGTGCCTCGCGGACGTGACAATCGATGAAGTGGGCGATCAGAAGCGGAATATCCTCGCGCCGCTCCCGAAGCGGCGGGACGGTAAGGCAGATGACATTGAGACGGTAAAAGAGATCCTCCCGGAAGGTTCCTACCGCGATCATGGCGCGCAGGTCACGATTGGTGGCGCAGACCAGGCGGAAATCCAGGTTACGGGGAGTAACGCCGCCAACGCGGGTCGAAACCCGCTCTTGCAGTACCCGCAGCAGCTTAGCCTGCACGGCAAAGCTCAGTTCGCCGACCTCATCCAGAAACAGGGTGCCGCCACAGGCCGCTTCCAGATAACCGGGACGGCTCACATCAGCGCCGGTGTACGCTCCCTTCTCCACGCCAAACAGCTCGGCCTCGATGAGGGTTTCCGGAATGGCGGCGCAGTTGACCTTCACCAGCGGGCCATTGGCGCGGCAGCTGCCCGAATGGATCGCCTCGGCCAGCAGTTCCTTGCCGGTGCCGCTCTCGCCGGTCAGCAGCATGGTGGCTTCGCTGGCGGCGGCGATGCTGATCGTATCCAGCACCGCACGCATGGCCGGAGAGCGGGTCACGAAGCGGGAGCAGGCGGCGGACGATTCTCTGAGCAGCGCCAGCTGTTTTTCCAGGGAGCGGAACTCCAGCAGACGCTCCAGTTTCAACATCAGCACATCGACCGGGAACGGCTTGGTGATGAAATCAAAGGCCCCCATCTTCATGGCCCTGACCGCCATCTCCACCGTGGCCTGGCCGGTCATGACCAGCGCCTGGCAGCGTGGCTGGCGGGCCAGAAGCTCACTCAAAATGTCCAGGCCATCCGCATCCGGCAGCCTGACGTCCTGCAGCACCAGATCGAAGGATTCGTCGCTGCACGCGGAAAGCGCTTCCGCGCCGCTTGCGGCCAGACGGGTCTGATACCCTTTTTTACTCAGTGCCTCATGCAGAGATTCTCCCAGCAGCGGATCATCCTCAACCAATAGCAGCTGCACGTCTTTCATGAATCACCTCGCTGTGGCGACACCGGAATACTGACCGTAAAAGTCGTGTCACCCGGCCTGCTCTCAAAACACAAGGTGCCGCCGTGCATTTCGACAATGCTCTTGCAGATGGCCAGGCCGATGCCGGTTCCCTCGCCCGCCGGTTTGGTGGTGTAGAAAATATCGAAGATCTGCTCGCGCTGGCCGTCCGGAATACCGTTCCCCTGGTCATGAACCGAGATGAGGTAACGGCCGCACGCAACGGCAGTTGTCAGGCGCACCTCGCCGTTTTCCGGGGAGGCGTCGGCGGCATTGACCAGCAGATTGAGCACCACCTGATGAATTTTTCCCTTGTCGAAGCGCAGGTTGACCGGCGGCACGCACAGATCCTCCGCGACAAACCGTATGGGCCGGTTCTTGAGCGCCATCCGGCCGAATTCCCTGAACTCGTCAAAGATACAGCCGCTTTCAACCGGCTGGATTTCCAAGGCCCCCGCGCGGCTGAAATCGCTCAACTGGCGCACGATCCGCTCAATCCGCTCGGCCCCCTGTTTAAGGATTTCCAGGCTGCGATTCGGAGCCGCGTTGCTCTGTTCAATGTTGTAGATGCAGGTGGCGATGGTGGCCAGCGGGTTATTGACCTCATGGGCAACCCCGGCCACGATCTTGCCGATGGAGGCCATCTTCTCGCTCTTGATCAACTGGGCCACAACCCGCTCCCGTTCACCCTCGCTGCGGCGCAGGCGCTCCAGCATGGCGAGGAAGCTGTCCTGGAGCACGCCGATCTCGTCGGGACGGCGCGGAGGCAGCTCGATATCGAGATTGTCCGTCGATACCGCCGCCATCAGGGCGGTCAAGCGTTGCAGCGGACGGGCCATGCCGCGCCCGATCAGCCAGGAGAGCAGGACGCCGAACAGGAAGAACGCCAGGGAAACAACGACGATGCGCCTGGCCATGGCGTCCAGCTCCTGCTCCAGAGGCGCCGTGGAAATCCCCACCCTGAGCGCTCCCCAGCTTTTGCCGTAGATACGCAGCGGCATGGCCACGTCCAGCAGAGAGGCATGCCCTGCGTTTGCCGGTGTCAGTATGCTGGTATACTGCCCCTCGGCAAGAGCTGTTGTGGTGAGCGGATCGGTGTAGGTTTTGCCGTATTCCGAATAATTGTTGTGAGCCAGCACCTTGCCGCTCCGGTCGGTCACGTAGGCATACACCACCGGAAAGCCCGTGTTGTTCATGATCTCTTCGATGAAGTTGTCCAGCAGGCCGCCCTCTTCAATAACCCCCATCTCTTCATACACAAGGGCATTGATGATCGGCGAGGCCAGTGAGGTCACCATCTGGCGTCCCTCTCCCTCCAGGCTCTCAAAGAGCAGATGGCGCTCGTTCTTCCAGGACCACCATCCCCACAAGGCCGAAGAGACCGCCACCAGCAGCATGGCCAGCAGCACGAACTGTGTCTTGATGCTCACGGTTATGCGCGCCTTCATTTGTGGCACCCGATACCGCAACCGTGGGGAATGTCGCGGATCATGCGGAAAATGCCCTGGTAATCGTCCTTGGAAGCCGGGGCGAAGCCGTTGCGGAATTCATCGTCCCAGGTCTGCATCATCTTCTGGTGGGCCGGATTGGCGCGATCCAGCTTGAGGAGCGCCGCGGTAAGAGTTTTCACAACATCAGGAGGCGCATCCTTGCGCACCACCAGCGGCACCGCCGGTATCGGAGCCGACCAGGCCAGGATACGCAGGCCGTGGGACTTGTACTTCTCGGCCACCACATCCTTGACCGCCCCGGCATCGAACTGCCCCTTGAGGATCGCCTTGGCCACCGCATCGTGATGCTGCAGGTTGGTGAACGACTTCAGGTCGCGCAGACCGATCCCGTTGTCCCACAACAGATAGCGCGGGATCAGGTTACCCGAGGTGGAGTGCGGCGAGCCGAAGGCCATGGTCTTGCCGCGCAGTTCTTGTATATTCTTCAGGGGCGAGTCCGCCCGGACAATGATGGCGCTGCGATAGAAAGCGATGCCGTCCTTGTTGCGCGGCTTGAGGATCGGGATGGCGGCGTACTGGGTATTGGCTTCGGCAAAGGTCACATCCCCCAGCGAGCTGACCTGGGTTACCCCCTGCTGAAGGAAGCGCACCGCCTCGGGATAATCCTTGCTGATCTTCAGCTCAAAACGGTAGGGGGTATTCTCGGTGAGGTAATCCATGATCGGCTGGTAGCGTTTGTACATGACCA
>JBAYTT010000147.1:0-10452 GCA_041675485.1 Pelobacteraceae bacterium
GGGTCACCGCTCGCCTGGAGCGATAAAGCGCGCGCAGCGGCAATTCAGTGGGGGTATGAGAAAGGGGACAATAGCGGCCGGATCGCATATCAGTTCGCCTGCCGCTGGGTCGGCACGCAGATGCTGAAACACCAGCAGACCACCACATCATGAAGCGCCATCTGCACGTAGCCTGCGCCATCATCGAACAGAACGGCACCGTGCTGGCGGCGCAACGGAGCGCAGCCATGACCCTGCCGCTCAAATGGGAGTTTCCCGGGGGCAAAATTGAAGGCGGCGAATCACCCGAAGAATGCCTGCACCGTGAGCTGATGGAGGAGCTTGGCATTACCGTTGCCACCGGGACCGCACTCTCTCCGGCAACCCACAGCTACCCCGATTTCACAGTAACCCTGTACCCTTTCACCTGTCGCCTGATTCAGGGACACATTACCATGCACGAGCACCATGCCCTGCAATGGGTAGAGCCGCAGCGGATGCGTGAACTGGATTGGGCCGCCGCCGACCTCCCGGTTATCGGCGAATACATGACCATGTCTGCTGCCGCAGAGAGCTGTACCGAATGACACACACGTCACCGCCCGCCATGAGCAGGGTGTATTTTTTTCTGGTACTGACCACCTTTTTCTGGGGAGGGAGTTTTCTCTTCACCAAAATCGGCGTCGCCACGATCCCGCCGCAGCTGTTTGTGCTGTCCCGGTTTATTCTGGCAACAGCCATCATGCTGGTGGTCTGCTCCCAACGTTTAAGGAAACTGAATTCTGCCACCATGATCCGCGGCATGGCGGTCGGAGTCGCTCTCGGGTTGACCAACCTGAGCTTCGTCTTCGGCGTCCAGGGTACCAGCATTTCGCGGGCAGGTGTCCTTAACAACCTTTTCGTACTTTTTATTCCGGTGATCACCAAAATCATCTGGCGTGACCGGATTGGACGGGTCAACATGGCCGGCATCGCCCTGGCGGTTGCCGGGATCGTGATGCTGGCAACCGGTGGCGGAGGCGGGTTCAATCGAGGCGACATCATCTCGACGTTCTGCGCCTTTATGATCGCCTGCCACATTATCTCGGTTTCCAAGGTCCTGAAGGACGATGACGTCTTTCTGATCACGCTCGTCCAGTTCGCCACCGTATCGCTGATTGCCGGTACCGCCACGCTGCTGCTTCCCCTCCCCTCCTTCACCGTCACCACTCCCGCAATCATGTCTGTTGTGTATTGTGCCGTGCTCCCGACAGTACTCTGCTTCACCCTCCAGAACATTTACCAGCGCTACGTCACCCCCACCCGTGCCGGACTGATCTACACCCTCGACCCGGTCTGGAGCCTGATCGCCGGTTTTTCCGTGCTGGGGGAGCGACTGAACAGCCGGGAATGGCTTGGCTGCGGCATCATCTTCCTGGCCGCCCTCCTGCCGCTGCTGTTCCGCCTGAGTGCGGAGAGCCGGCTGATCAGCTCGTATATCAATCGCAACAACTGATTTCCGGCTGAACAGCACGCCTCTGGAACCGTGCGCCGATTTTTATCCGCCGGAATGGACTGAGATGAGCGATGGCGATCCATAATGAGATGCCTCTTATCATTTATATTCTGGCAAGGAATGGTTGTTATTTTTGTGGTACGATGGTGCCACAGAAAACTTTATTGGAACCACGAGGCATCATACTTTCAACAGCATTCTTGAGGATTTGTGGAAAAGACCCCGATTATCGAAAAGATAAAAAAATTATTGGCCCTTGCCAACTCCAGCAATGAACATGAGGCAGCGCTGGCTGCCGGCCACGCCCAGCGCCTGCTCTCAGAGCACAACCTGGCCATGGCCGACATCGAGGCGTCGCACAGACCGGACAAGGCAGACAGGGTGGAAACCGTCGTCTCGAAGAGTCTGCCGAAATGGCTGCGCCACCTGAGTGCCGGAGTCAGCACCGCCTTCGACTGTCAGGCCATCCATCACCCCGCAACCGGCAAACTGACCTTTATCGGCGTCGGAGCCGATGTGGAAATTGCCGCCTACACCTTTGCCTATCTTGACCTGACCATCAGAAAGCTCTGCAGAACCTACCTGAAGCAACACGCCCCGGCCACGCTTGCCAACCGCCAGCGCGAACTGATGAGGCAGTCGTACTACCTGGGCGCCGTCTCCACAATCACCTCCCGTTTGAGAGAACAGAAGGTGCAGACCCCGGTCACCACCGGCTCGCTGGTTCCGGTGAAAGTGGGTCTGATCAGGCAGGCCATGAACGAAATCGGCCCCATCAGGACCCTGCACAGCCGCAGGAGTTACGTTAATGCCGATGCCTACACAAAGGGGCAGGCCGACGGCAGTCAGGTAGGCATCCGGCAGGGCCTCCGCGCAGGCAAACACCCGCACGCAATACGCGGCTGAAAAACCGGTCTTGAAATAGTACATAAAATAGGTTATACAGTCTGTCCCCACGGAGAGGTGTCCGAGTGGTCGATGGTGCCTGACTCGAAATCAGGTGTACGGCAACGTACCTAGGGTTCGAATCCCTACCTCTCCGCCACTAATTATTCAGTATTATCAAATTGTTAGGCTGTTCTGGCCCCTGACTTTCACAAGAACTTTCACAAAGAAAGTTATAATGAGAGTGCTGGGGCTTCTTTTTGGCCTCTAAAAAATCCTTCCCGAAATAATTCACAACGTCCCAAAAGTCGCATTCAAGATCCTCTACATAATTTCCGTAGGTATCGTAAATCATTCTCTTACTACCATGACCCATGAGACTGACCAGACGTAAAGGCTCAATACCGGCCAGCAAACTCCATGCTGCAAAGCTATGACGGATACTATAAGGTGGGCGATAAGGTATGTCGCATTTATCGACTGCCGACTTCCAAATACGTTCGGTAAAGTTCTCCCGGAGATACGGAGTGCCATCCAGGTTGGCAAACACGTATGGGCTTTCGGTTCTTGCCATGGCCGCATCGAGAATCTCACGAATTCGGCTGGTTACAGGGAATTTCCTTGGTCGGTACTTGTTTTTGAGGGAATTTTTCTCCACCTTCCGGACAATTGATCGTTGCAAAAAAATGTATCCATCATGAATATGGCTGCGCAACAGGCCTGATATCTCTGAATGAATCATACCGGTAAGCATCATCATTTCAATCATTGGCCGGTACCATTGGGGTATTGCATCAAGGATTTGTAGCCATTCGTCGTAACGAAATATTTCCCTGACCAGTACGGGTGTATTCGGATATAGTTTATGAGCATTGCGAAAGGGGTTAGAGACTTCCCAATGGAATTCATCTGCGGCATCGTTGAACACAATCCTGACAATGCTGACAATATTTGCGACACGTGATCGAGAAAGTGTTTTACCTTTTTTGGGGCCTATTTTATGTTTCAACGTTGATATAAATCTCTTTAACTCATATCGGGTCAGTTCGTAAAATGACTTATCTGCGAAATATGGTTTGACCCAGCAGTTAACAATTGCCCGATAATCAAAGCTTTTGATTGATGAGTCGAACAACTCAACAACCTCTTTATCCCATTTGCTCAAATAGTCACCGATACGGACATCTTTCGGAGACGGAGCGTAGTTCCACCCTTCTTGCTGAGCGAACCAGGCTTTTTCAGCGTCCGGCGCTGTTGGGAAAGCCTCTGCAAAAACAAACTTTCCTACCTCAATCTTCTCCATCTGGCGGTCGAGCCAAATCCTAACCTTTTTTCGGTTTTCTTGAGAATCAACCAAGCCAGTCGTTTTTTCCACCCGCCTGCCGTAGTAGCTAAACAACATATACAACTTCTTGGTGCCAGGTTTGTTGATGATTGAACCTAATCGTTTTTCTGTATCTAAATTGTCAAAGATCAGTCTGTTGTTATTCGCAGTTTGTTTTCGCATTGTTGCCTCCTATGCGCATCCGCACCGCCGAACAAAGTCCGGATGAAGAATAGCACGTTTGTGGATGATTTGGATTCAATCAATATTCCCAGTCAATTTTTGATTGTTGGGAAAGCTTTTTTTTAGAAACCTTCTTCGATACCGTCTGTTGAATCTGAGGTGTTTTGAGTGTAGAAAAAACATCCTCATTCCAATTAAATCGTAATATCCTACCGATTTTCACGTAATGCACCCCAGTTTCTAGCACTCCATTCCTGAGCCACTCAAATAAAGTAGACCTGCCGATTTTAAGTCGATGAGCAAACTCTTCTGCTGTGAGGATTTCCTGAGCCATCGCCAGTTACCAGGACCAGCAGCTGAGTAGATGCTGATAGAAAACTTCACCAGACGTTTGTGCCTTTTCGGCACACTTCTGGCCGTTACGATTACTTCTGTTCCGCCTTTTAATAATTATTGTCATATTCGACACCTCACTCTGACTAGTTGGGAGCAAAAAATGCTTCCTACATTACAGATCAGACAGGTGTCCGGTGGGTTCGACAGGTACCATTTACGGCTGTATCATTCATGCTACAACCATCTAATATTGTTAATCTTATGTCTTTTTTTTGCGGTTTAATGACCAGTCACTTCGTAGTTGACGTCATAACAAGTCGGTGCTGAGTCGCTCTCCAGCATTATATGGATTGGTGTCGCTTCAGCAGTTTAATCGCCAGAGCAAGCGTTTATTATGCTATATAAATGCTATATTAAAGTTGACACAACACACATTGCGAGTTAAGGTCATTTTAGAGTTGGTGGCGAAACTAAAAAACAAAACAAAAGGCGGTAGAGGATGTTTTCGATAGAAAAACTCATTGGACTGGCAGTTTTGCTGAGCGCGATGGCTGTAGGATATTCAACTATGCATCACGATCTGCCTTTAGGAGTGATGGTGATTTTAGGTCAAATTCACGGCATGATTACTCATCATAATCATAGTTCTGGAGAAGAAGCAGCGCATTTGGCCGTCCATCAGAAAATTTGATCGAGAAAATACGAGAGGGAGAATCCCATTATGACAACACGGAGATCTATTTCAGACGAAGAAGCGGCTCGAATCCAATCCTGCCCTGCCCTTTCGACAATCATGCCGATAGTGTTCGATAATGGTGCAAAAGTGGACAATCTATTGATGGCTTGTTCTTGCTGCGGCGCGGATAAAACGCCTGAGGATATTAGAGTAGATGCTACGATCACCGGGATTAGCGCAGCATTAAACCTTTGGTTAGTGTGTTACAAGTGCTGCCTGCTAACCCCGGCAACTATGAGATTGAGGGATGACGGCACGTCGTTAGTGAGAGATCCACATAATTTCTGGCATGAGGGACGCTACGCAAAAGAGAAACCGGTTGGTTTGATCTCCTGGTGTAAGGTCGTGCTGAGTAAGCTGATACTCAAATAATCCACGTTAAGTGCATGCGAATTGGGTCAGCTATTGCCAAGACAAACCGCGAAAACTAAGTAGTTGAGGGTTACAGTTATGGGAACGATAATAGCTTACCAGCAAGAACTGATCTCTCCAGAGCCTGCAATTAGCGAAACTAGCTTGATCGCAGAAAATAGCCCGAGAGCCGCTTATTACAAAGTTTCGATCTACTGGCTGCCGGGGGCGGGATACCGGATTACAAAAACAAGCGGAGCATCTGGTAGTAAGGGGTGTCAGGAAGATTACTGGCGTCCCAGTTTAAAACTCGCTTTGCATAAGAAAGAGCTGCTGATTGCAGCAAAACTGAGGAAAAAGAGAGGTCCACGGATTTACATGGAAGTGAGTTCCACCGGGATCGTATCGCAAAAAGGAGAAGCACAATGAAAGTGAAAATAAGTTGTTATGAAATATTTTTGAATATATTCATGTTGTCTGTGTTGGGCGGGTTGGCGTACTTCATTTGGGCATTGGGCGCTGGGCAGGAATGGTACTGGCGCTTGGCATGGATCATCGGACTGTTTGGTGCTGGCGCGCTCTTGAGCTGGCTCGCAAGCAGAGGATTTGGTACGGTTCCAGTGTACGTAGTCAATCTTCCGAACAACGACTGGAAAAATCATGAGTAGGGCCGCGAATGTATTCTGGAGCATCGTCCTGTTTGTGATCATCACGGGCTTCACCTTGCTGATTTGGTGGGCGGCTGGTGGGTTCAGTTTTTGGGAAAAAATGCTGTGTGAGGCGCTTGGATGGGGAGCTGTTGCGTTCGGGTGTTTAATGTCAGATGGTGTGGCGATACCTGTACGAATTGTAAAATAAATGGAGAGAAAACTCGGTCTCTTATAAGCAACCACAACCAGTACGAATCAGAGAGGTATATGACCATGTCAGCAAAACTCATCTTCTCACTCTACTCTCAGAATTCCGGCATGGAAATCACCCCTGCAATTAAAGTTAACGGCACCAAAGGGACATCTGAAGGGCGTGTACAACTGCGGTTTTTCCTCCTGAAGGCACCAGGCGAAGGCGGTAAAACGACTCAGATCAAGTTTGTTTTGGAGCCGTTTGAAGCCTTCGATCTGTTCCTGAGAATGCACAAAGTCCATTCAGAGGGTGGTAAAGAGAAGATCGTTCATAAATTCGTTACCGGCACAACGGAGACTATTACGAACCTGACTGTGGAAAAGTGGGAGCGAGGAGGGAAGTCCGGGTTGGGTTTTGCGGTTGGTCGCGGGGAGGCTTTTATATCTGTGCCAGTGAATAAAGACTCGATCTCGCGATTCTTGTTTGCGGCCGAATTTCTTCGGAGCATGTCGGTAAGACAGAGTTGGGTTGATCGGGATCCCTCATGAGTGGAAATTTGCCTAATCGTAGCTTGGCGATGGGTTTCTCCAAGTCGATTTCGATGCAAAGCTTTCAGGATGTAAACGCCAGATATACTTTCCGTTCACGTGGACCATCAAACTCACAGAAATAGATGCCCTGCCAGGTTCCGAGCCACATTTTGCCATTTCGGATAATAACTTGCACTGAAGAACCATAAAAACTGGCTTTGATGTGTGAGTCGGAATTTCCTTCGCTATGCCGGAAGTTTTTGTTCTTAGGAATCAATTCGTTACTAAACCATTCCATGTCTCGTGCAACATCTGGATCGGCATTCTCGTTAATCGTTATGCCTGCGGTGGTATGCGGTACAAAGATCGTAACCACTCCATCCAGCCAGCCGTTGTTTGCAATGACTTCGGCTACCTTGGAAGTTATGGAGACAAACTGGGTGCGTTTGGCTGTTGCTATGCTGATTTCTGCTGTTGTCATTGATTTATTGCCTGACGTAGTATTGTACTCGGCTTGAATGACAATATTCGTCTGGCTTCAATGGTGATGCTCTCACCAGTCTGCGGGTTGCGTCCACGACGGTCAGCCTTCTGTTTGACGATGAAACTGCCGAATCCAGAAATTTTAAGTGTCTCACCAGATTCGAGAGTCGCTTTCATGATGGAGAAAACCGCTTCCATCATTTCCACGGATTCTTTCTTCGAGAGTCCGGTGCCAGCCTGAATTTTCTCTGCAATGTCTGCTTTGGTCATAGAACATTCCTTGTAAGTTTACATTATTCCCAACATACAACCTTCAACCGGTGCAATATCGGCAATAAATGATCTAATCTCTGTTATCTTCTTCATAATCTCTTTCTTTGCCTTAACGAGGCTCCATTGCCCTCAATATTCTGATAAATGGAATCGTGCGAATGTTAGTTACAGGTAGTTTGAACCTTGGATGATCAGAATTGAACCAGGCCAGGCCAAGGTGACTTCCACCAGTTGGCAATATCTCACGGACTCCTGATGCAGGGTTCAAAGTATTGAATCCAAAATCACCTGCTTTCGCCGTTGTTCCATCCTGTATTGTTAGCGGATCGTTAACCGCACTGCGAATCAGCTGATCAACTGCCAACAGCTTATCCAGCCAGCCCATATCGATTGAACTGAATTGCCCGATGCTCTGGCGTGCTTCACATATGGTATCCTCGTCACCAGCAATCAACTGAGCAGTTGCAACATAGAGTCGATTGGTATCAAACCGCTCAATACGCTCTTCTGACGATTCATTGAATGGTTTTCTGTCTGCGAAGGTAATACCGCTGTTCCAGGCAAGCCAGACAATCAGACCTTTCAGTCGTGCAAATTCATCATACTCGGACAACTGAACGGATTTGCCATCAAGGCAGATAATAGATTTATCCCCGTCATAGGCAACTTCGGCAATTTTGTTAAAGAGCTTACGCAACTCCTTTATAGGAACTGCCGTTTGTCCTGCTGCTATCCAGGGCACTTTACCATCAAGCCCGCGAAGAAGCCTCAATGCCGACAATATACCCGCCATAATTACTACAAACTGCGCCAATTCCAGCCGTCCCTGTTTGAGGGTTTCCAGTTTGTCACACGCCATTCCGACAAGAGTGCTGACCTTGTAATGACACACATTCAACGGATTCCTTGCAGAAGGTGAAGCCTGATCATTTTCCGTTTTAACAGGTAGCGGTATGGCTTCATCTTCGTCATCAGCGTCAACTTGTTCTTCTTCGGAGCGCCCCATTGCATCACGATTTTCAAGTACATCATCCAATACAACTGGGCTCTCATCGCGCAGATTGTACAACAGCACATCCAGGAGATATGCAAGGTCATCTGAACCACGCAATCTCTGTTTTCTCAGATGTTCCTGTTCCACAACTTCGTCCAGTCCAATGGAGAGCTCAGCACCGTCCTTCTGGGTTGCGGGCGATTCATTACTTTTTCTCTGTGCCGGTGCTGCAGTAGTACCTCTGGTAATAGCAACAGTGTCACTAATCTTGATTATCTCCTTAATACAGTCAACAAAATGCTCAAGATTGGGCATTCCTGTGGCAAGTGAAGACAGTGCATCATTGAATCGGCGTTGAGAGCTTGTCCTGGATAGGCCCTCAATCTGCTTTACATATTGAACCAGTGCAGTAAATTGCCTGTCGAGTAAACTGAAGCGGAGGATCGATGGCTGTGCGGACAACCCTTCAATCGAGAGAACATACTCGTTTCCAATCAGATGTGCCTGACGTTTAACTGAAATGTCAGAACCAATACTGACAATCTCGCACTCTATGGCTCCCGGGAGGTTATTCCCCGACACTTTGAATTTGATATCACTTTCTGAAGCCAAGGCAATGACCACCTGAGACGCTCCCGCAGTTTGATCAGACTGATCATCACGTTCCCAGTTTTTCTGAATCTGCTGCCAGTCATCTTCTTCTACTGGTGGCATCAAGGCAATAGCAGGCAGGCCAAGTTCATCGGCAGCATCTTTGGCATCTACACCCTTACGGGCAATCATCATCTCTACGTTTTGCGTCATTCCGGGAGCAAGCCATGCCGGATAGCTTGGATTGGCACTGCCGACCGCCAGTATCGTTTCTCCGTCATTCCGTAGAATCAAGATCGATTTTGCATGCAGATAACCAGCCTGCTTGTCATCTTTCTCTGCAATAACACCAAGCCTGGAGCAATTGACAAAGGAAACTCCTGGCAGTTTTTTGTCTACAGATAGCTGAACTGTTGCCGGATCAATGCCGACAACCAGTTCATCGGGTGAAAGTTCGTCTTGAATTCTCTCGATAAATGCCAGCTTGGTATCAAAGAATGCACCGTTGACGATGACTTGGCTCGTTGGCTCCGGCCCTGCAAATTCAATGAACTGCTGCCATAGTGCTGGTGTCTTTGACCCTGCAGAGAGCACCCGGCAATTATCTGGTAACGTTCCTACACTTTTCTGCAACCAAGGGGCAAAATCCTGAACCTTCTTGACCATATCGATGATATGACCAGGCAACACATCTGAATGTGACTCTGCCCAATCGAGGATGAACTGCCAGGCAGAGCTCAGCAGAGCAACTCCTTCAGTATCGTCTTCGCCTTTACAGAGAATGACATTGGTCATTTCCCGATTGTAGCCAAACCCTGACAGTGTAAGGTTGTGGCTACCGACCAGGAGCGTGCCCTTCTTCTTGCCTACCAGAAAAACGACTTTCGGATGAAACGCTCCGGCAACCTTTATGGGAGCCAGAGTGTAAAACCGTCCTGCGGTCCGGGGAGGATGACGATCAACAGCCAGCGTTGCTTGTGAGGCATCCATCATCAATACATTGTGCCGAATACCACTGCCCATCAGGTGGCGCAGGACAACATCTTCATAGAATGGAAGGTAAGTGTTGAACGTGGTGATCAGTGACGCTTCGTAGCCACCGTTTTTGATCTCGTTGAGGATTGAGACGCGCTCACTCATCAGCAGCCTCCATGAACTGTCTGCCGAAATCGGAGACCATCCAGACGCTGCCATTTTTAACAAGTGCTCCAATGTCTTTCAGGATTCGCAGCGCCTGTCTGAAACGAGGGGATGTAAAGACAGCATCAGGGACGGAGATAATTTCGAGTCCCTTGTCAGAGGGTCTGATCCTAAATGTAGACTGCGATTGCCCGCGCAATTTGCGTAAAGCCACCATTAAATGTGTATGGATGCCCCACGTTGTTGCCAGCCAGCCGATCCACTCTCGGGTCGTCAATTCTCCCCAAGTGTTGGCACTGTGATGATTGA
>JBAYTT010000148.1:0-10447 GCA_041675485.1 Pelobacteraceae bacterium
CGGTTTCCTTGACGCGCAGTTCCTTGGCATCCCTGACCGTGGTAACGCCTTCGGCCCGCGCCGCCGCGATGCAGATGGCCGGAAATTCATCGATGGCCCGCGGCACGACGCTGCCGGAAATGGCGATCCCCTTGAGACGGGATGACCGCACCAGCAGGTCCGCAACCGGTTCGCCGGACACTTCACGCTCGTCAACGAGCTTGATGTCGCCCCCCATCGCCTTGAGGATGTCGATAACCCCGGTACGGGATGGGTTGACGCCGACATTCCTGATCAGCAGTTCGGAGTTCGGGGTGATCAGCGCCGCCACAATGAAAAAGGCCGCGGACGAAATATCGCCCGGCACGGTGACCTCCCGGGCGGTCAACTCGACACCGCCACGAACTGTTACTCCATTGGGGTTAACATTCAGCGATGCGCCGAAGTAGCGGAACATCCGCTCCGAATGGTCGCGAGACAGGCTCGGCTCGGTAACGGTTGTTTCGCCGTCGGCATAGAGGCCGGCCAGCATGAGCGACGATTTGATCTGGGCGCTGGAAACCGGAGAGTGGTACTCGATCCCCTTCAGGCCGCCGCCGGTGATGGCCAGAGGCGCCAGTGTGCCCCCCTTGCGACCGTATATCCGGGCTCCCATGAGGGAGAGCGGCTCCACAACCCGCTTCATGGGGCGTTTGCGCAGGTATTGATCGCCGGTGACCACCGAAAAAAACGACTGGCCGGACAGGAGCCCGGTAATCAGCCTGATTGTAGTGCCGGAGTTGCCGCAGTCCAGCACATCGCCCGGCTCCTGCAGGCCGTGCAGGCCGCGGCCGGTGATGCGGATCGTTTCGCCGTCGTCGTTGATGTCAACCCCCATGGCGCGGAAGGCGTGCATGGTGGACATATTATCTTCGCCGCGCAGAAATCCGCGCACGGTGGTCACGCCGTTGGCGATGGCTCCGAGCATGATTGAGCGGTGGGAAATTGATTTGTCGCCGGGTACGATGATTTCGCCCCTGACTGAAGCTGCCGGTTGGATGGTAATTGAATTCACAGGTTCTCCAAAGTAGTGATAATCAGACTATTCCGTCGCGGAACTGTTTTGCAGTGGTAAAAAACTCTGTCAACCCGGCCTGGTCACCGCTGTCTATCCGCCTGCGCAACTCGGCGAGGCTGGCGGAAAACCCGTCGATGCTCTTCAAAAGTGCATCGCGGTTCATGAGGGATATGTCGCGCCACATGACCGGATCGGACGAGGCGATGCGGGTAAAGTCCCTGAAACCGCCGGCTGTGTAGGAGAGTACGTTTTCACCCTCCACGTCGGCCGTACCCACCGCGTGCACCAAGGCGTAGGCCACGGCGTGGGGCAGGTGCGATATTTCGGCGAAGATCCGGTCGTGGTGTCCCGGCTCCATGGCACAGACCTCGGCACCGGTAAGCCGCCAGATGCGGTCAACGGTTGCCAGGGCGGCCTTGTCGGTTTGCCCGGTGGGGGTCAGAATGCAGCGTTTGCCCCGGTAAAGCGTGGCAAACGAGGCGGAAGCACCTGAGTGTTCGGTGCCGGCTATGGGGTGCCCGCCGACAAAATGGCAGCCGAACGGCATAAGCGCCTCGCATTCCCGGACGATGGCCGTCTTGACGCTGCCGCCGTCGGTGACGATGCAGCCGGGAGCCAGGGCCGGGGCGATCTCGGCAACCACGGCAGGAATTGAACAGACCGGCACGGAAATGAATACCATGTCCGCCCCCTTGACCCCTTCAAGAGCGTCCTGGGTAATCTCGTCGCAAATCCCCAGCGAGAGCGCATCCTCAAGGTTTGCGCGGGATCGACCGATGCCGACAACACTCCTGACGGCACCCGCGTCGCGCAGGGCACGGGCCAGGGAACCACCGATCAATCCCACGCCGATTATTGCCAAACGATCTATTATGGTGGTCATCCAGCCAGCCCCCTACATCGACCGCGGATATGATCCGAGAATTTTCAGAAACTGGCAGCACTGTTTGAGCTCGTCGAGAGCAGCCTGGACGTCCGGATCCGAAACATGTCCGAAAAGATCCAGATAAAAGATGTACTCCCAGGCTTTCTTTTTAAAAGGGCGAGATTCGATCTTGGACAGGTTGATGCCGCGCGAGGCGAAAGGCTCCAGCATCCGGCACAATATCCCCGGTTCATCCTTGACCGAGAACAGCACCGAAGTTTTGTCATTGCCCGAACGATCACATCCCTTGCGGGAAATCGTCAAAAAGCGGGTAAAATTATTGACCTGATCTTCAATCCGGCTGCGCACGACCTTGAGGTCATACAGTGAAGCGGCCAGCTCGCTGGCTATCGCAGCCGAGGTATAATCATCACTGGCGATCTGGGCGGCAACAGCGGTAGATGCAACATCGACGGTAGGAATTCCGGACAGGTTGTCATCCAGCCACTGACGACACTGGGCGATCGGCTGGGCATGTGAATACACTTTTTCACATCCTCAATCCGGCCGGTGCGGGAGAGCAGATCGTGATGAACCTCAAGCAGGATCTCGGCCGTTATCTGCAGACCACTCTCTACAAACATGTCTAGCGTGTGCGAGACAACGCCCTCGGTGGAGTTTTCAACAGGCACGACACCGTAAAGTGCCCTCCCCTTTTCGACCTCTTCAAAAACAGCCGGGATTGACTTCATCGGAACCAGTTCTGCCGAAAGTCCAAACTGCTGCATAGTCGCCAGATGGCTGAAGGTGGCTTTGGGACCGAGAAAAGCAACTTTCATCGGGGATTCCAGAGCAAGGCACGCTGAAATTATTTCACGATAAATACTTTTCAGGGCGTCATTCGGGAAAGGCCCCTTGTTTTGACTCAACAAACGCTCATAGATCTGACGCTCACGACCCGGAACATGAAAATCGAGATTGTTCCCCGTTTTCAGTCTGCCAACGTCAAGAACCACCTGTGACCGTTCATTTAACAGGGCAAGAATTGCATCATCAATACTATCGATACGTGAACGAAGATCCTGAATGGTTAACACACTCTTCTGCAAGGGAAACCGCCTGGTGGGTAGCCGTGATAAGAAACTAAAAAGGAGGGATAATGTAAAACATGGAACGAAAAAAATCAACCGTTTTTAGTACGTTAGATATGATCATCTCCAATCGAATTTTATGAGCCATGCGTCAAAGACAGCTACCTTCTCTTCACCAAAAGGGAGCAGTTTTTTCCTGATCTGCGCAACAGTCTTGCGCTCGTCAAGACGTCCCGGATTCTTCGAGTAGAATAAATCGGCAAAACAGACTATCTGCTCGGAAAGAGACTCGGGGCACATATCCCGGTGCGGAAGCGGCAGTCCCTTCCTGACAATTTCGTCGCAGGTCAATCCGACACCGGTATGGCGCTCACACACAAGGGCATGAAGCGGATACCCTTCCTGATCCAGAATTTCACGGCCGAGAACACCGTGCATAATGTACGGATGCGTGCCATACAGGCCGAGAGAGGGGGCACGCACCGTGCTGACGCCGATATCATGCAGCAACGCAGCCTCTTCAATAAACAGACGATCTTTATCCCCCAACGCCAGACGGTTGGCAACTTCGAGCGCAAGATCCGCCACATGCCGGCTGTGTTGAAAAACTATTTCAAAGGACTCACCCTTCAGGTAACGGGCTAACAGTTCATGTATCCACATGCGGGAGACTCCAGTCAAAATTTTGAAACGACAGGCTTTAAAATGCAAAAACATCTGTCAAAACAACAGCTACTGAATATAACCATCCGTTTATACAGGTTATTTATAAATTGGCATTGATTTTGCTGATAAAAAATCAGATCGACAGATTATATTGTCACGATTTCCAGGAGTCCGTCATGTACGCAAAATTCCCGTTCTATTCAGTGGCCCAACTGTATGCATTGACCCTGAACTCTCCGGTTGCAATCATGCTTGGGGAGGATCATCTCTATTGGGTTGTAGACAAGGGCAACGCGCCGAAGTTTCTGCTGGAAGGGTGTTCATTGCTGTCACACGCAGCTTAGGCGGCCACGTTGAAGCAGACTTAGTATGCAAATCCGCCACACTAATCTTCCTGATGAATTATTGCACTTCTCCAGTTGAAGGCCTCTAGTTGAGCGGTCAGCAGTTGGTCGAGAGAAACTCCGCACTCTCCAAGCAGTACCGTCACCGCAGCAAAATCAGTTATTTCCAGTTTTTCAGTGAGCATTAACATCCTTCCCAGTTGACCTTCCCGCCTTAACAGGGCCGAACTGACATCGTCTGTCAGATTCAGATGAGCAATAATCTCCTCCATCGGCGTCTCAAACAGGACATCCAGCAGCGACAGAATACCAACCATAAAGGCCGCTTCCGCCTGTTCATCGCTGGCAGCACGGCCGGCCAGCTGTCTCAGCATGATTTCCATAAGCCGTCCACGAACTGCAGCCATCTCGAGCAGAGGATGATTAATACTCCGCGCGTCGTGTCCGGCAAACAAGGAAAGCTGCGTCCAGCGTCTCAGGTGATTCATTCCCAACATGAGAATCGCATGACGGAGCGTTTTGATTTTTTCCCGCATCCCGAGAGCAACCGAATTTACCAGTCTCAGCAGATTATAGGAAAGACCGGGGTTCTCCTTGAAGGTCATTTCTATCATCTCGATACTGGCCCCCATTGTCAGTTGCTGCAGCAACTTCAGCAAGGCCAACCCGGAAACGTCTATCTTTCTTCGATTGAGCACAACAGGCCGCGCAAAGAAATATCCCTGAAACAGTTCAAAACCGAGATCATAACAGATCTGAAATTGTTCCACTGTTTCAACTTTTTCTGCCAAAAGTTTGACAGGATACTTTCGTAACTGTCTGACTATCTCCGGCAACGCGTCCATACCGGTCAAAAGAATGTCTATTTTAATAATATCAACAACATAATATATTTCATTATTGCCTGCATCAAACTCATGGTCGTCAAGTGCAAGAAGGAACCCCATCTCCTTCAATTCGCGGCAGCGCTCGACCACCTGATCGTCAAGCTGAATCATTTCAAGAAGTTCAAGAACCGTCTGTCCAATCGGCAGAAGTTCGAGCATTTCCGACAGCAACAGCCCGAGGTGTACATTTATGAACCCGAATTTCCCACCCAAAACTTCATGCATTCCGAACGAAGCAAGCGCATGCGTAATTACATTCGAGCTTGCATGGGAATAACTTTCAAAGACGGCATGATCCATATCAGCAGAACGGAACAGCAGCTCATAGCCGACAATTTCCTGATTTCGATCAAGAATCGGCTGACGTCCTAAAAAGAATTTTTCGGTGGGAGTGGCCATAAAACCTTTGCCATGTCGTTTGGAACTGTTTTCTGAAAACATAAATAACGGTAGATAATAGCAGAAGTATGGCAGAGTTCAAGTGTCATAATTCCGACTTCCGCTTTACATTCGGTTGCCCGTCATGCTAGCCTTGCAAAAAAATCGGTCCTGTGACGGTCACCGCTCATTCCGACTGTTCTCGTCATGGAGCCCCAGGAGCTCTTTATATGAAACGAAAAGCAATCGCCCTCCTCTCGGGTGGACTCGACTCGACCCTTGCCGTCAAGATGATGCTCGATCTCGGCATAGAAGTCGAAGCCCTCAACTTCACCTCCCCATTTTGTACCTGCACCGGGAAAAATTCCGGCTGCAAATCCGAAGCGGTCCGTGTTGCCCAGGAATACAACATTCCGATCAAAGTAACCCATAAGGGACTGGATTATCTCGAAATAGTTCGCAACCCGGTTCACGGTTACGGCAAGGGTGTCAACCCCTGTATCGACTGCAGGATTTATCTGCTTAAGAAAGCGAAGGAGTACATGCTGGAGAGCGGCGCCGACTTTGTCTTTACCGGAGAGGTGCTCGGGCAACGACCGATGAGCCAGCGCCGCGACACCTTGCGGGTCATAGAGCGGGAGAGCGGGCTGGAAGGTCTGCTGCTCCGTCCTCTTTCCGCCCGGCATTTCGAACCGACGATTCCTGAAAAAGAAGGATGGGTAGACCGGAACAAGCTGCTGGCTATTGAGGGAAGGTCGCGCTCTGTTCAAATGCAGATGGCCGAGGATCTGGATGTCAAAAACTACCCCTGTCCGGCCGGCGGCTGCCTGCTGACCGAACTGTCGTTTGTCCCCAAAATCAAGGATGTTTTTGAACATTCGGAAGAGCTGAACCTCCGGGATTTTAGGCTGCTCAAAACCGGCCGTCATTTCCGTATCGGGCCGCAGAGCAAGGCGGTTATGGGACGTAGCGAGGGGGACAACAATCTGCTTGAAAACATCCGACAGCAGGGAGAAGCCGCCCTTACCTGGCTGGACGGCAACACTCCCGTGGCAATTATCATCGGCAATCAGGACGAAGATCTCTTCAGGTTAAGCGCCAGGATCATGCTGCGCTACACCAAGGCCGAACCGGGCGCCGAATGCCGGATTGAACTGCGTACCACTGATACGAAACAGATTTTCTCGGTAGTTAACGATATGGGACCGGAGGCGGTTGAACAGTATCTGGTTGCATAAGAGCTACATCGGTTCGGGATATTCCCGATAGGAACCGGTTCTGTAGAAAAACTGAGCGGGCCTCTGACTAAAAAGTCTGAGACCCGCTTTTTTTACCCGAGTTTCAGCTCGTCCAGCGATAACCGGTACCCCGGGAGAAGTTTTTCGAGGAAATAAATCACCTCGGGGAGCCTGCTGGCGGACAGTTGTTCGAAATGCTCCGCTTCCGCCCGGCGGAACTCGTGGTTGCCGCTCTTCCCCTCTTCAATGCACTTCGTCAGCGCCGCAATCTTGTCGGCAGCTTTCACCAGCTGAACATACTCTTCCTGATCGTCGAAAAAGAACAGCGGCTCATACTCTTTGGCCAGCTCCGGCGGCAGCATTGCCAGCAGCTTTCTGCGGGCCCTGTCTTCCAGTTGATGAAATGACCGTTTGAAATTGGGATTGAAATGCTTGACCGGAGTCGGCATGTCTCCGGTGAATATTTCACTGGCGTCGTGGAAGATGCCGTACATCGCGGCACGGGAGGGGTCGAGGCGCCCCTCGAAATAGGTATTGCGGATCATGACCAGCGCGTGCGCAATGACGGCGACATCGAGGCTGTGTTCCTGGATATTTTCCGGCACGGTATTGCGCATCAAACCCCAGCGGCTGATGTAGCGCATGCGGGAAAGAAAGGCGAAAAAGTCATACTGTTCGGCTGGTGCGGATTTCTGCATCGTTACACTCTCTCGTACGGCTCGAACAGCCGCTTGTATTCATCCAGCGCGAACCGGTCGGTCATACCGGCAATATAGTCGCAGACCACCCGCTGAAGCCCGAAGCGTTCAAGGCGGGAGTGGTATTTCGGCGGCAGCAGGTTGGGATGCCGGATATAGGTTTCAAAAAGCCGGGTAATGAATATCTCCGCCTTCACCCGCATCTTGTCCACCTTGTAGTGACGGTAAAGGTTCTGAAACAGGAAGCGCTTGAGCGCAAGGTTGCGGCCGGTTATGTCGTCGTTGAAATGAACTACGGCACGGTTGACGCGCCGCAGGTCTTCGAGTGACGTTATGGCGAACGTTGAAAGGTTCGCGGATGTAGTCGTGCATATGTCGCTGATCAACAAGCCGATCAAGGCGCTGATGGTCTGGTAGACGAGGCGCTTGTCGTCGATTGCCGGATATTTCCGGCGCACCCCGGAGCAGACCTCATGCCACAGGTCCACCTGTTCCAGCATCTCGAGCGTTATATAGCCGGACTTCAGACCGTCATCGATATCGTGGTTATTGTATGCTATTTCGTCGGCATAATTGATGATCTGCCCTTCAATCGACGGCACTGTTCCCGGCAGGAATTCCGACATGATTTCGCTGGCAGTGTCATAGGGTGTTGAGTGCTTGATGATCCCCTCACGCACCTCCCAGGTCAGATTCAGCCCGTTAAAACCGGGATATCTCTCTTCCAGTTCATCCACGACACGAAATGACTGCATGTTGTGCTCAAAGCCGCCATACCCCTGCATCAGCCGGTTAAGGACTTCCTCTCCGGTGTGCCCAAAGGGGGTGTGCCCCAAATCATGGGACAAAGCCAGCGCTTCGGTCAACTCTTCATTCAAGTGGAGTTTGCGGGCAATGGCCCTGCCGATTTGCGACACTTCAAGCGAATGCGTCAGACGGGTGCGGTAATAATCTCCTTCGTGGTTTACAAACACCTGCGTCTTATATTCGAGCCTCCTGAATGCGGCACAATGGATAATACGATCACGGTCTCGCTCAAAGGCCGGCCGATTATCTCGATGTTCTTCAGGATGCTTGCGGCCGCGTGAGGCTCCACTGGTACAGGCATAGCCCGCCAGATCGTTTCGTTCGGTTGAGTTATTCATCGTTGTTACCCCGGATGCGGAAAAATCGAGACTGCCGGTTATTCAGATTAGTTGTGATACGGAGAATTCTTTTTCGCGTGTCGTTTCGATCCACCTTTTTTGCCTGTCACCCCGGCGATCGAAAACACATCAGCCAATTGCATCTTCCAGGTACCTTCCTGATGAGTCATCTTGAATTCGCGGGTCGTTGACCCGGCAGAGTCGGGTGTGCCTTCTAGTCCAATCTTGGCATAGACCGTGGCTTCGGTACGTTTTTCATTCAATATCTTGAAATGTTCAATTTTCTGCCAACAGCAGGCTGGGTGAATTGTTGATTCACGCATATTTTTCACAAACGTTTCTCGAGATGTTTTGCCTCGATGCGCCAATTGTTCAAAGAGCTGTTCGTATCGCCCGTCACGCCAGATATCGAGTGTATCTGACATGGATTTTTCGAGAGCGGAAACAGATTCCTCAGCAGACCCCGAACCAGTGACTCCCAGTAAGGCCACCACGGTTAACACGGCAACAATCCAAGACTTGACACTCATCGTTCACCCCATGAACCAGATAAAATCGTACATAAAATTAAGTAGTTTTCCGCAGGAAACCGCAGCAACGTATTTCAGCTTTCTAACAAGATGAGAGCATCGTAAAGTAAATGCCGTCCGCGTGCAACGTCAAAAACAATAAATGAACACCCGCTATTTCTGCTATTTGATAATTGGTAGCAAATAAGGTAGTATGTACGTCCACTGCTGCAAAAAGGGGAGATATTATGGCGTGCCTGGAAGAAAAACTTCGCAAGATCATCGATCTTGGCTATGAAATTTCACAGATCAAAGATATTGATCTTCTTCTGGAGAAGATTCTGCGCGAAGCACGTGGTTTTACCAACTGCGATGCCGGGTCGATCTATGTCCGTGAGGGAGACAACCTGATCTTTCGTTATGCCCAGAACGACACCATGCAACAGCAACTTCCTCCGGGCAAAAAGCTCCCCTACTCTACCTTCAGTGTGCCGATCAATAATACTTCCGTTGCCGGTTACGTCGCTTCCAATGGCACTATTTTAAACATACCTGACGTATATGAAGTAGGCGCCCAATACCCGTTTTCATTTAACCGGTCATATGACGACCTTACCGGATACCGGACCTGCTCCATGCTGACCATTCCGCTGCAAAACTTCCGTGGGGAAGGTATCGGTGTTCTTCAGCTGATCAACGCGATGGATGACCACGGGGACACCATACCCTTTGCCCGCGAAGACGAAGAAATCATCTTATACTTTGCCAACAATGCCGCAAATGCCATCGAGCGCGCCAAAATGACTAGGGAAATAATCCTGCGAATGAACAAAATGGCCGAATTACGCGACCCCAAGGAAACCGGACCACACGTTAACCGGGTTGCCGCCTACTCGGTAGCCCTCTACGAAGCATGGGCTTTCAAAAACAATATTCCGCAACCGGAAATCGACAGGAATAGGGATGTACTGCGCATGTCGGCTATGCTGCACGACGTGGGAAAGGTTGCAATTTCCGACAACATCCTGAAGAAACCGGGACGCTTTACGCCGGAAGAATTCCAGGTTATGAAGTTGCATACTCTCTTTGGCGCCAATCTGTTTGCCGATATCTATTCCGATTTTGATGAATCTGCGGGCATAGTAGCGATCAGCCACCACGAACGTTGGGACGGCAACGGCTATCCCGGGCATATAGATCTCCAGACACAAAAAGCGCTGCCCGGCTTTGAAAAAGAAGACGGCATGGCCAAAGGAAAGATTGGTGAAGAAATTCCTTTTTTTGGGAGAATTGTTGCGCTCGCCGACGTGTATGATGCCCTTTCCTGCAGGAGATGCTACAAAGAGGCCTGGGATGAAAACGAAGTTGTGGAAAATATTCGCGGAGAAGCGGGGAAACAGTTCGATCCTGAGCTTGTTGAGATCTTTCTGGAGAATATTGACACGTTCCGCCAGATTGAAAAACTCTATCCGGACCATAACGAGTAAGGTTCAGGTTCCTTTATCAGTACACAGATCCGACATCACGATGAGACACAGGGCTTCGTAAAAAATGGCGCGTCACCCTGTGTCTCATTGCTAATATAAAATC
>JBAYTT010000149.1:0-10208 GCA_041675485.1 Pelobacteraceae bacterium
ATTTATCACCGGCAAACAGGTTCTGACCGTCTTTCCAGATTGACTGGTGGCAGTGCATACCGGAACCGTTATCACCGTAGAGCGGTTTTGGCATAAAGGTAACGGTTTTACCGTTGCGATAAGCAACATTCTTAACGACATACTTGAACCACTGCAACTGGTCAGCCATATCAACAAGCGAAGAGAAGCGCATATCGATTTCAGCCTGGCCACCGGTAGCAACTTCGTGATGCTGGCACTCGACTCGAATGCCGACATTCTGAAGTTCCTGAACCATTTCGTTACGCAGGTCATTCTGGGAGTCAACGGGTGAACAAGGGAAATAACCTTCCTTGTGGCGTGGTTTGTAGCCAAGGTTCGGAAATTCTTCGCGGCCTGTGTTCCAGGCGCCTTCGGATGAGTCGACAGCAAAGAAAGACTGATTGGCGGTTGAAGAGAAACGGACATCGTCAAAAATGAAGAATTCCGCTTCAGGACCGAAGAAAGCGGTATCGCCGATACCGGTTGATTTCAGGTACATTTCCGCTTTTTTGGCAATATTACGCGGATCGCGTGTGTAGTCTTCCTTGGTAATTGGATCGAAGATGTCACAAATGATGGATAGCGTAGGAACCTTGATGAATGGGTCCATTTTGGCGGTGGTAGGATCGGGAAGCAGGATCATGTCCGAAGCATGGATAGGCTGCCAACCGCGAATCGAAGAACCGTCAAAACCCTGTCCTTCCTCAAAGGTATCTTCACTAAATTCGCTCATCGGCACTGAAACATGCTGCCAGGTTCCGACAAAATCCATAAATTTGTAATCAACCATCTTTGCGCCGTTTTTCTCGGCAAATTCTACAACTTGCTTCGGGGTCATCTGTTGCTCCTTTCGGGATAAATTATTGATTACAGTGCATCTTCTCCGGTTTCACCAGTCCTGATACGAATTACTTCTTCAACATTGGTAACAAATATTTTCCCGTCACCGATACGACCGGTTTTGGCAGATTTCTCGATCGCTTCCACGACTTGCGGAAGGATTGAATCGGAAACAATGATTTCTATCTTAATTTTAGGGATAAAATCAACAACATATTCCGCTCCACGGTACAGCTCGGTATGACCTTTCTGACGCCCGAAGCCCTTTACTTCACTTATGGTAATACCCTGGATACCTATTTCATTAAGTGCTTCCTTGACTTCATCCAGCTTGAACGGCTTTATAATCGCTTCAACTTTTTTCACGACAATTCCCTCCCGTTACTTTGAGATTAATTACGAAAGCAAGGAAAACCAGGTTTCACAAGGCTCAATACGCTATACCTCTCACTACTTCAAAAGCAAGCTTCTTGCCAAGTTATTATCAAATTTATTATAGTCGTATATTTGATTAGTTATGAACATCTTCCGAATTACAAAATTTTCCGGCCGCCACGAAATGCCCAATTAACAGTCACAAGACAACCCTTTTATGCACACAATAGAGGCAGAAGGCTCAGTTTATTCCTCAGTCACCTATCTCTTTAAGCTCCTTGATTATCTCAACCTGGCGCTGGTTGATATAGTAAGCAATCTGTTGTTGAGAATGTTTTTCCGCATGAAACTCTATAATGCCGGTGTATGGAGCACTCGTCCCGATAACTTTGATGATCGTCGCACTCATTCCCACTTCATGCCTGGGTGTGCCCGAATGTTCGGGAAGTTTCAGAAAAATATTTATGTCAAGCCCCGGCACCAATAGATCGGCAGACATGGTGCTAATGGCGGCCCCTCCCAGCGAAATATCTTTCACATTGCCCTTTAAAATATCACCTTCGAAAAGCAACTCGGCCTCGACCGGATTATCAAGAAGAACCCGCACAAACCGCCGCATGTCCGAACGTATTTTGGCATAGCCAAAGTTACATAAAACAACTCGTTTTTTTGCCGGACTCACATAAAATGCCTCGCCAATCATGTCTTCCGGAAACTGGCTGAGGGGATGCGTGTGAATTAGCGTTCTCTTCTCGATATTAATGACTTTGGCCTGATACTCATGAACGGAAAACTCAGCCATTTCGTGTTCAACACTCAACAGGGTTGCGTCATAAGAAACCGGAATCTCTTTATAGTAGTTCAAAAATGAAAACTTCTGACCGATCATCTCCTGCAAAAACTGGAAAATGACCATCATATCTTCCCGCTCGGTTCCCCGCACGGTTTTGTCGAAATATTGAAACACCCCAGCACCCCAACAGATGATGAATTGAACTATTTTTCAAAATGGTATATACACGAAGAATGGATTTAACTATCAGAAAATGTGCCGAACAACAAGCACAATTGACGCCCCCCGCCAAAGTGGCTTACATGTTTCGGAGCAAGTTCCGCAAGTTGTATATACTGCCCCTCACTATTGTGTTCTGCCTGCTCAACTCTGAGGCAAGAGCTGATATTTACCGTTTTGTCACTATCGATGGCGTTGAAACCTTTACTGATGCACCCAGTAACAAAAATGCCACAGTGGTAATAAAGGACCGACCGGCAACCGCCTCCAAACAGCGAAGATCAACAAAGAAGCAAAAAATTCATGATATTTCACTTGATGAAATTGTCCAGAAAGCAGTTAGCGCCACTCTTAATCCCCACGAAACGGAACAAAAAAGCTTCGAACCACATCTTCCACCTGTCGGTGGGACGATAACCTCGAAAGTCGGGATGAGAATAGACCCTATCGACGGGACCTGGCGCCAGCACAACGGCATCGACATTGCGATTCCTTCCGGAACCCCGGTTAAACCGGTTGCCGCCGGTGTGGTCGTCTACAGCGGGAGCCGTTCCGGCTATGGCAATACTGTTGTCGTCGAGCATGAAAACGGAATCATTACCCTGTACGCCCACAACAGCCAAATTCTGGTATCACAGGGTCAACCGGTTACAGAAGAAAGCACCCTCGCGCTTTCCGGCTCAACCGGAAGGTCAACCGGACCTCACCTCCACTTTGAGGCATGGCAGGCCGGAACAAATGTCACCAGAGCATTTCTTCCCGACAGCGGCATAACACTGCCAAACACAACACTTGTTGCCAGCAGTCAACGGTCGCCCCGTTTCCGGAGTGAAACCCTTTCCGACGGGTCGATACTGTTTACCAACATTCCTTCATCTACCCCCTGATGCACGACCAGATTGCAAAATACACCTCAAAACTGATTTCGGAAGGTTCGTCGCAGGCAGGGCGGATCGCCTTTGCCGCTCAGGATGACATCATAATCTCCGACGGCGACCCATTTCTTGCCGCGCTGTCGAAAAGGGTTCTCTCACGTCTTAATTGTCTCGCCCTTGCCGCCACCGCGCCTTCACTCCCCTTTGCCGAGTTTCTTATCCAGAGGACCGCCACTCATGAAAAGATCATTGTACCCCGCGATACTGAAACCCGAACTTTTCTGCATGACATTCCTATTTTACGAAAAAACGAGCTCGGCTCTGATCCTGCGGAAACAATTGCAGCACTGCTAGGTAACCGAAAAGGGATTGTTGTCGAAGGAATTGGAATCATTGCAACTGGGGCATTGACTGTCGAACAGGCCTACATCAACTGGTCTTCGGTTTTTCATTCAACCTATATAAAATATCTCGAAGATCTTCTCGAACATGGCTTCATGCTTCCGGGCGAAAAAGCATTCTTCAACCTTTTTAGGCGTGAATTGCTCGTCCCGCTTTCATCCGATGGACTTGATTTCAGACAGGGACCGTTCTCTGAAATAAATATTATCCTGGAGGAGATAGCTCGCGTCGGCTGGTATACGGTGCAGCGACGCCTGGTTGATTCTTTTTTCGGCAACATTTCATATTCGAACGGAAACCTGATCTATATTTCACAAACCGCATCCAGTCTGGACGAACTCTCCGGCTGCATCGATCCGGTTCCTTTTGAGAACAGCTCGACAGTCGGCATAACCGCGTCCAGCGAACTGGTAGCACACCGTTCAATTTTTGAGTCAACCGGCTGCCGCGCCATTTTGCACGGTCACCCACGCTTCGCAGTTGTCATGAGCATGATATGTGACGAGAAAGAATCGTGTCACGTAACCGACTGCTGGAAGGAATGCTCAAAAGTTCGTTTTCTGGGGGATGCTCCGGTAGTGGCGGGAGAAATCGGTGCCGGCGGCATTGCAAAGAATGTCCCGCCGGTGATCGGTAACAGCGGTTCTGCCATAGTATACGGACACGGAGTATTCAGTATCGGAATGAACGATTTCCGCGAAGCATTCCAGAGGCTGGTTGATGTCGAAAACTGGTGCCGCACGGAGTATTTCAGGCGGTTGGATGAAAAGTATTCAAGACAAGAAGTCTACGCGTCTTAGTGTTGTTATAAACAGATCTACCACTCTACCCGCACCGGGTAGCGGCTAATGTGTGAATCCGGCGTAAGTATGGTCATGCCGCCGGCAATGGCTTGACAGATGAGTATACGATCAAACGGGTCTTTGTGATATTCCGGCAGGCGTGATAGTTGAAGAACGGCGGCTTCGTCAAGCGGCAATGTTTCTATCCGGTGACGAATACGGTTATTTTTGATGAAGTCGTGCGGCAGCTCGGGAAGAGGCAATTTCCCCAGGTTGTGTTTGACAATGATCTCCCATGCCGATGCAACACTGAGATAAACATCATTTGCAGGGTCTTCAAACAGGCGACGGGCATTCAAGGATAGTTCGGGACTGTCGGCAACAAGCCAGAGAAATGAACAGGTATCCAGCAGGATATTCATGGTGTCTCGCCGGAAAACAGGGACATGGTCTCTTCAGGCAGCTCATCAAAAAATGAGGCAGGCACCGAGAACGTTCCCTTGGCAAGACCAATCGGGCGTTTTGCCACAACCCTGCTGATTATGGGACGAATTTCCGCAACAGGTTTGTTCCTCTTGCAGAGGATAAAACTCTCACCCTTTGCCACCTCGTCGAGATAGTGGGAAAAATGAGTTTTTGCTTCCTGGACGTTTATAGTTATCATAGTAGTTGAATACTAAACCTGGTAGTTGACCAGGTCAAGGATATACTTACCCCCGCAGTTTCCTCGCAATCTCAAACAGCACAATCCCCCCGGCTACCGAAGCATTCAGCGAGCTTACCCCGCCGTACTGCGGAATAGACATCACCACATCGCACTGCTTGCGTACAAGGGGCCTGATCCCCTCTCCTTCACTGCCCACAACCAATACGACATTTCCGGAAAAATCCGACTGATAGACAGAATGCCGGGCAGCCCCGTCAAGTCCATATACCCAGTAACCACGTTTTTTAAGGATTTCAAGAGTTTGCGCAATATTGGTTACCATCGCCACCGGAATAGTTTCAACCGCCCCCGCCGAGGTCTTTTCGGCAGCGGCAGTGACGCCGCAGGCCCGATCCTTTGGAATGAGAACGCCATCCGCCCCGGCACAGGCTGCCGAACGAATCAAGGCGCCCAGATTATGAGGATCCTGAATGGCATCAAGGACAAGAATAAATCCAGCTTTTCCCGACTGGTCAATTGCTGTCATCAGATCGTCGAAGTCAGCATAGCGAAACGGCTCAACCTCCAGAGCGATCCCCTGGTGATGTGAAGAAGCACACATTTTGGTAAGATCGACCTTGTCCCGGCGGTGAACCGCAACCCCCCGCTCCTCGGCCAACCTGATAATCTTTTCAACCCGGTGATCGGTGGCACTGTTCTGCACGTACAGATTGAAAGCACCGCGCGTCCCTTGCAACGACTCTTTTACCGGATTGACGCCAAAAATCAATTCACCTTTCATGCCGCACCTTCCGATATTTCAGCGGCAATAGCCTCAGCCGCCTGAACCGGATCGACCGCTTTGGCAATCGGACGGCCTATCACCAGATAGTCTGCGCCAGAGGTCACCGCTTCAGCCGGGGTCATGATGCGCTTCTGATCATCCAGCGCAGCAAAGGCTGGGCGCACGCCAGGAGTAACAATCATAAAATCAGGGCCGCATGCCTCTCTGATGAGGCCGATCTCAAGCGGGGATGCAACGACACCATCCATACCTGATACCTTGGCAAGCCGCGCAAGACGAACCACCATATCCTGAACAGAATGTTCGATACCAACCTGGCGCAGCGTATCTTCCGTGGACGAAGTCAAAATAGTTACCGCCAGAAGACGGGGCCGTTCCGTAGCGCTGAATTCTTTATGTACGGCAACAACAGCGGTTTCCATCATTTCAGCGCCGCCCAAAGCATGCAGGTTGGCAATCTGGACACCGAGGCGGGCAGCCTCGCACATCGCACTGGCAACCGTATTCGGGATATCATGGTATTTCAGGTCAAGAAACACCTGGCCGCCATGCCGCTGGACAGCCTTCACCGCGGCAGGGCCGCAGGAGGTGAACAGTTCCTTACCAACCTTGAACATGCCGACTTTACCTGCCAACATGTCAGCCCACCGGTCGATATCTTCAAGTCCATGTACATCAAGGGCAAAGATGATTTTTTTACGAGCTTCTTCTGCAGTCATGGTGTCCTCATTTCATAAATTCCAAAACAGATAACGTGATTCCTTCCGCGTCAATCCCCATATCCTTGCGTAACTGGGCCTGGCTGCCCTGTTCGATATAGTGATCCGGCAGACCAAGCCGCCGCACCTTGACATTCTGCAGGTTATGATCATGCAGCAGTTCCAGTACGGCACTGCCGAATCCGCCCTGCAGGGCATTTTCCTCGACAGTCATGATTCTGCCGGTCCGGCGGGCGACATCCAGGATAAGCTCCGCATCAAGCGGCTTAACAAAACGGGCGTTGACCACCCCGGTGGAGATCCCCTTCAACCTGAGTGCGTCAGCGGCTTGAAGCGCCGGATAGACCGTTGCTCCAATTGCAATTATGGTCAGATCATCACCATCAAGCAGCTGCTCACCCTTCCCTATTTCAATGCATTTCAGATCGATATCCAGATCGACGCCATAGCCCGCGCCTCTCGGATACCGCAGCGCTATTGGCATTCCGGAATAAATGGCTGTCTTGAGCAGATGGCGCAATTCGTTCTCGTCTTTGGGAGCCATCACCGTTATTCCAGGAAGGTGCCGAAGATAGGAAAGATCGAATGCACCATGATGAGTCGGCCCGTCATCACCGACCAGTCCGGCGCGATCCATGGCAATAGTTACCGGCAAATTTTGCAGACAAATATCATGAAAGACCTGATCGTAGGCTCGCTGGACAAACGTTGAATATATTGCGGCCACCGGCTTGAAGCCGTCTGCGGCAAGTCCCGCCGCAAAAGTCATGGCATGCTGTTCGGCTATGCCGACATCGAAAAAGCGGTCCGGAAAACGCAAGGAAAATTGATTAAGTCCTGTCCCATCCGGCATTGCAGCGGTTATGGCAATAATTTTCGGATCTTCCTCTGCCAATTGCACCAGAGTCTCGCCGAACTGATCCGTATAGGATTTGACCGATGGCTTGGCGGACCCTTTGCCGGTAGCTACGTCGAACGCACCGACACCATGATATTTGGCCGGAGTCTCTTCGGCAGGTTTGTACCCCTTCCCTTTGGTTGTCATGATATGCACGAGCAGCGGGCCATCCAGCTCATTGATGTTCTTGAACACCTCAACCAGTTGCGGCAGATCGTGACCATCCAGAGGCCCGATATAATCGAAACCAAGCGCCTCAAAGAGAGAGCCGGGAGTAAGAAATCCTTTCAGCGAGTTTTCCGCACGACGGGCAAAATGGAGGATATCGGTGCCAAACGCCGGAATATTCTTGAGCAGTACCTGCATCTCTTTTTTTAAATCACGGTAGTAACGGCCTGTCATCTTCCGGGAAATAAACGCGGAAAATGCGCCAACGTTCTTTGAAATCGACATTTCGTTGTCATTAAGGATAACGATCAGATTTTTTTTGAGATGTCCCGCCTGGTTCAGCGCCTCAAAGGCCATTCCGCCGGTCAGGGAGCCATCACCGATCACAGCAATCGCATGATTCCTCTTTCCGTCTAGACTGGCAGCAGCGGCCATGCCAAGCCCGGCTGATATGGAAGTGGACGAGTGGCCAACCCCGAATGCATCATGCTCCGACTCGCAGCGCTTCGGAAAGCCAGAAATGCCTTTGTACTGGCGCTGGGTATGAAAGCGGTCGCGCCGTCCGGTGAGGATTTTATGGGTATAAGCTTGATGCCCCACATCCCAGATTATCTTGTCACTCGGAGAGTTGAAACAGTAGTGCAAGGCAATCGACAGCTCAACTGTGCCAAGATTGGAACCGAGATGCCCTCCGGTGATAGAGACAGTATCCAGAAGAAATTTCCGAACTTCAGCCGCGAGATCTGGTAGTTGGTCAGTCTTTAATTTTTTCAGATCTGATGGTGAGTTTATAGTTTCAAGCAGCATTAGTGATACCTCTTACTTTGTTCAAGCATAGCCGTACATGCGAAACCATTCGACTGCCCGTGCCAAAGCGTCCGTAACGGGTGTCTGTGGCAAACCGAGTTCCCGGACCGCCTTTCCCGAGTCAAAATACATATGATGTGCCGCCATCCGGACTCCCGCCAGCGGTATCAACGGTTCACGGCCGGTTATCCGCGAAAGTCCTTCATTGAGCCAGGCGGCAACAAGGACCGGAGCATACGGCAATCGGACTTTTGGCGCCGGAAGCCCTGTTATATCTTGCAGCATCTTAAAAATATCGGCCAAAGAAAGGTTTGAGTTGCCAAGGATGTATTTGCTGCCGGTGGACCCTTTCTGCTCAGCCAGTATATGTCCGCGAGCACACTCCTCAACGGCAATCAAATTCAAACCGGTGTCAAGATAGGCCGGCATCCTCCGTTTAAGAAAATCGACAATTATTTTTCCGGTAGGAGTCGGCTTTATATCCCACGGCCCCACCGGCGTCGAAGGATTCACAATTACCAGCGGCAATCCCCGGGCAACAAATTTCTCGGCCTCGCGCTCTGCAAGAAATTTGCTTTTCTTATATGGCCCGACCATATCAGCCAGAGACACTTCCGTTTCTTCACTACCCGGTATCCCGTCTCCGGAATTACCGAGCGTACCAACACTGCTGGTGTAGACTACCCGTGAGATATTGTTCTCCAGAGCGGCTTCCAGCACAGCTGTCGTCCCCCCCACGTTGATGCGGAACATTTCACTGGAGTCGCGCGTCCAGAGGCGATAATCGGCTGCAGCATGGTACAGGACATCGCACCCTTTGAGACCCTGCCGCAAACTGGAGGGATCAAGCAAGTCCCCCTTCCACATCTCTATATCAAGCCCTTTCAGGTTGGAGAGATTGGAAGACGATCGCACCAGCACCTTCACTTCCCTCCCGTCGCGGAGCAGTTCACGAACAATGCTGGCACCGATAAAACCGGTAGCACCGGTAACAAATGTTTTCATATGAAACGAGTTACGAAACCACGTTTTTTGCAGACTCAAGCAGCAATCGTCGATATCGGCCAAGTGCTGTCATTGGGAAGCAATTACGGTAAATGTGATATTTTATCATAAAAAATTTCGGGAACCCCGTTCCGGTAAAAGCGTCCTCATCCCAGGAGCCATCGGATTTCTGGGTCGCAATAAGATATTCGACTCCACGCAATACCGCCTGTGAATGTAATTCGCCGGCGGAAAAAAGCGAGAGAAGCGCCCAGCCTGTTTGCGACGGCGTACTTGGGCCGCACCCCATCAGAGAGCGATCATCATACGACTCACAGACCTCCCCCCACCCGCCATCCAGATTTTGACTTGATTTAATCCAGTTGACAGCCTTTCTGATATACGGCTGGTCCATGTCTTCACCAATGGCCGCCAGCCCGCCAAGTACCGACCATGTTCCATAAATATAGTTAACGCCCCAGCGGCCCCACCAGGGGCCTTCCGGCTCCTGTTTCGACTTGAGAAAATCCAGTGCCCGGACCACGGCTGGATGGTATTTTGAAAAATCAAACGTCCCCAGAAGCTCAAGCATCCGGCCGGTCAGGTCGGCTGTCGGAGGATCAATCAATGCTTCTAAATCAGCAAAAGGAATCTTGTTCAAAAGATATTTTGTATTGTCTTTATCAAATGCTCCCCAACCGCCATTTGCGCTTTGCATCCCGAGACACCAGTTAATGCCGCGTTTGATGGCCAGCTCTTTCTGCTTTTTATCACGAACCTTGATATCTTTAAGCGCCAGCATGACAAAGCCGGAGTCATCAACATCAGGATAGCGATCATTCAAAAACTCAAACGCCCACCCACCCGGTTCGAG
>JBAYTT010000150.1:0-10114 GCA_041675485.1 Pelobacteraceae bacterium
CCTGGACAAAAACCTGCTTGCTGCGGCGATCGAGCTTCTTTATGACCTGGATAAGGTTGTTGTAATCCGTGGGAGAGGCCATGATGACGAGCGAATTGGAAGCCTTGTCAGGAGTGATGGTAACCTTGCCGCTCTCGAACGGAGATACATGCTGTGCGCCGGCACCCGGTTGAGCAGTCACCTGAGCGGTGATACCCTTGACGACACCGTCCAGGACTTTTGCCATCTCGGTCGCGTCGGTGTTTTCGAGATAGTAAACGTTTACCTTGCTGCTTGCCTCGGGAGGGGTGACATCGAGCTTGGCGACGAGTTCGCGAATCGCGTTTTTGGTTGATTCGCTGCCGAAAACCAGCAGGGCGTTAAGCCGTTGATCGGCCAGCACGCTTGTAGAACTGCTTCCTCCGGGAGTGGCGGGCTGCGCGCCTGTTTTGCCATCAGAGCCGCTCAGCCACTGGCGCACGGTTGTCGCGGCGCTTTCGGCCGAGGCGTTCTTGAGATAGATGATTTCAACCCCTTCGCGGGTGCGCTCCGTGTCAATAGTCTGCAGAATGCTATGGAGCTTGCGGATATTGAGGGATGAATCGACCATCAGGAGCAGATTCCCGGGACCAAAAGCCGAGAGGTGCCCATCCCTGGAAACCATCGGCTGCAAAAACGTCACCGCTTCCTGGGCGGTGATATATTCCAGCTTGGTCACCTGGGCAACGTAACTCTCGTTGACCGGAGCCAGATCCCCCTCCGGCAACAGTTTGAAGCCCGATTGCCTGGCAGATGAAGAGGGGACTATTTTGGCGACCCTGCCGCTCTGCACAACGGTGAAGCCCTTCAGCTCAAGCACGGAGGTAAAAACATTATACGCCTCTTCAATCGAGAGCTTGGAAGGGGAATACACCGAGATCTTCCCCTTGACCCGATCATCGAGGATAAAGTTTTTGCCGGTCAGGTCGCTGATAAACTTCACCATGGTGGAGATATCAACCTCGTTGAAATTCAGCACTACCCCCCCCTTGCCGCCGGCTGCCAGAACCGGAGAGGTAACGAGCGTTCCCATAAAAACAAGTAAACAAAGCATCCGTAATATATATCGTGTCAAGTGCGCCTCCAGATTGCTACTTCAAATGCACCGGGCTTCGACTCCGCTCAGCCAGCGGTTCACAGCGTCATTCATCTTTCCAATCATCCCGTTCCCTGAGCGGAGCCGAAGGGAATGATTTTCATCGTATATCGTAATTGAACGTCTGCGGCTGACCGTCGCGGATAATATCCAGCTTCAGCCGGTTCTGCCCCTTAAGGGCGATGAACGACTGCAGCGCCTTGTCGGGGGAATCCATCGGAAAATCGTTCAAGCGCAGCAATACGTCGCCATTTTTAATGCCGATCATGCCAAAGACCCCGTTAGGTTTTACCTCAGTCGCCCGGAAGCCCTCAACCTTGCCATCTTTCTGGCTGGGAAGCAGCCGGGCATCACTCATCGCCTGGGCCGGATTATCCAAAGCAGCGTTGAGGGCGCGTTGATCGATGATATAGCTGCCCGCGCCCGTTCGTGCCACAGCCGTAACCGTTTGCGGGGTTCCCTGCGCCTGTTGGGGGGGAGGCGACGCCGCAGGAGGTGCCATGGGGGTCAGCAATTCGACTTTCTTGTTATTGATGACAATGAAGGCCCTTTCCCTGCCGACCTCTACCAACCGTCCGGCATCAAAGACCATATCCCCGAGCCGGAAGACACGCTCTTCCTGTTTTGTGGTATGACGAACCAGGGCAAAGGTTTCGCGGAACGAGCCGACAACAGTGCCAAGCAGCATCAACTCGGACGGAGCCGTCACCGGAGCGGCCTGCGCTGCTGCCGCAGAACTGCTGATTACGGCAAGCGAACCTTGGGTTGCCTTGCCAAACAGCCCTTCCGTCAGGATCGGGGTGTAAAAGGTGAGTTCTTCCGTACGTGAAGGAGCGGATGGGGGAGCGGCGGCGGGAGCGCCGCTTTTCGGCAGAAAAGCCTTCCCGAGACGTGCTGACAGACGCTCGGTTGCGATCCCGGCCAGCAGGGCGATAATGACGATTCCCAGCAGGATATTTATAATGGTAACGGTACGCGGCATATAACCTGCAATTATTTAATGAATTTATGAATTATGAGAGAAGGTCGAATAATCCAACCGCCATAATCCATAATTGCTCTTTTACAGCGCTATTTCCCCGCTGAAGACCTCTACTGCAGGGCCGGTCATGTAGATGTTGCCGTCGTCCGCCCACTCCATTTCAAGATCGCCTCCGGAGAGATGGTTCAGAATCTTTTTCTCCGTCAGACCGTTCAGCACGCAGGCTGCGGTAACCGCGCTGGAACCGGTGCCGCAGGCCAGGGTTTCACCGGCGCCCCGTTCCCAGGTGCGCTGACGGATTTCAGTACGCGAAATGATCTGAATAAACTCTACATTGGTTCGGCGCGGAAACAGGGCGTTGTTTTCAATCAGCGGCCCATAGGTTGCAACCGGAAAATTCTCCACGTCATTGACAAAGATGACGCAGTGCGGGTTGCCCATCGAGGCACAGGTGATCTTGAATGTTCTGTCCAGCACCGTCAGCTCTTCAGCGACCACGTGTGCAGAAGGATCACCGGCCATCGGGATTTCAGCACGCGTCAGGCGCGGCGGTCCCATGTTGACCCGCACCTTGGCGATTTTCCCGTCAGCACCCGGAACGAGCAGCAGCGTCAGGACACCAGCCCCGGTCTCGGCGGTGATTTCGGTTTTTGCGACGATACCGTGATCATAGGCATACTTGGCGACACAACGGATGCCGTTGCCGCACATCTCCGATTCAGAGCCGTCGGAATTGAACATCCGCATCTTTACATCGGCTATTTCTGACGGCATGATCAGGATCAGGCCATCCGAACCGATGCCAAAATTGCGGTTCGAAACCTGTATGGCGGTCTGCTGGGGGTCGCTGACCATCTCCTCAAAACAGTTCACATAGACATAGTCATTTCCGGCACCCTGCATCTTGGTAAATTTCATCGTACAATATCCCCTTACTGGTTAAAATTGACTTTGTAACATAGCAAAAATAGAGCATGGCAACAAGTAGTTTAATCTCCATTCACCAGCAGAAACGCCACGATTGCCAAGTCATCGTCAAGCGGATATACTTCGCCGTACTGAAGGCCATTTCTTTTTTGGGACTCCTGTCATGATCAAAGCTTTTCAAGGCATCCATCCTGCCATCGACCCGACCGCCTTCGTCGCCGAAACCGCTGTAATTATCGGCGATGTCGAGATCGGAGCGCAAGCGAGTGTCTGGTACAACTGCGTCGTTCGCGGCGACGTCAACCATATCCGCATCGGTGCCCGCAGCAACGTACAGGACCTCTCGATGCTGCACGTCACCCACAAAAAACATGACGGCGACCCCGGAGCGCCGCTGATCATCGGTGATGACGTCACCATAGGTCACTGTGTCACGCTGCACGGCTGCACCCTGCAAAACGGCTGTTTTATCGGGATGCAGGCCATTGTAATGGACCATGCCGTCGTGGGCGAAGGGGCGCTGATAGGGGCACGGGCGCTGGTAACCGAAGGAACGGTTGTCCCGCCCCATACCCTCTGGGTCGGCGCTCCGGCCAGATTCAAGCGGGATCTGACCCCGGACGAAGTGGCCTGGCTGAAAAAATCGGCGGATAATTACGTAAAATACGCGCTCCAATATATCGATGCCTGATATTTCCCCCCCTGGATCAAAGCCATGAAGTGGCTCTCCCACATCGGCAAGCAGGCCTCGCGCCTCGCCTCTCTGGAGCTGTTCCGCTATATCGGGCCCGGATTCTTTGTCACGGTCGGCTTCATCGATCCGGGCAACTGGGTTACCAATGTTGCGGCCGGCTCGCAGTTCGGCTACAAGCTGCTCTGGGTGGTGACCCTCTCCACGATAATCCTGATTGTTGTGCAACATAACGCCGCCCACCTCGGCATTGTCACCGGTCTTTGTCTCTCCGAAGCGGCCTCCAAATTTTTCAAACCCTGGCTGCGGGTACTCATGCTCGGCAGCGCCATGGTCGCCTGCGTGGCGACCGCTTTGGCGGAACTGCTGGGGGCGGCAATCGGCCTCAACATGCTGACCGGCCTCCCTTTGATGATCGGAGCGGTTTTATCGGCAGGCTTCTCCGCCTGGATGCTCTTTTCAAAAAATTATCAACGGCTGGAAAAGTGGATCATGGGCTTTGTCTCGTTGATCGGCATGGCATTTGTCTTCGAGATCTGGCTGGCGGATGTTTCATGGGTCCAAACCTTTACCGGCTGGGTAACACCGGCCTTTCCCGCTGGGGCGCTGCCGGTCATCATGGGGGTATTGGGAGCTGTCGTCATGCCGCACAACATTTTCCTGCACTCCGAGGTTATTCAGAGCCGCCAATGGAACGCACAGGGGGACGATGTTATAAAAAAGCAACTCAAATACGAGTTTCTGGATACGTTGACCGGGATGGGAGCAGGCTGGGCCATCAACAGCGCCATGATTATCATGGCCGCCGCAGTGTTTTATAAGAACGGGATCGTGGTTAACGAATTGCCGCAGGTTACCGTGACGCTGGAGCCGATCTTCGGCAAGGCTTCAGCTGCCGTCTTTGCGCTGGGACTGCTTTTTGCCGGGCTTTCTTCATCCGTCACCGCGGCCATGGCCGGCGGCAGCGTTTTTGCCGGCATCTTTATCGAACCATTCGACATTAACGACCCCCATTCCCGTATCGGATTAACAATCACCCTGATAGGTGCGCTGGCAGCGATCATGCTGCTGTCCGACCCCTTCAAGGGTATCCTCTGGAGTCAGATTGCACTCTCGCTGCAACTTCCTCTGACAATTATTCCGCTCATCCTGCTGACTTCTTCAAAGAAAGTTATGGGGGGATATGCCAACACGCGCTTCGGTTCCGCTGTGCTCTGGATTGTCGGGTTACTTGTTATCGGCTTGAATATCGCCTTATTGGTTGATTTTGCGAGTTAAGTACACCTCAAGCAAGAAATGAATTCGTATTTCCCACAGCGACGCCATTCCGGTCGAGGCGCGTCTGGAGAGCCTGGTTCTCTCCGCGCAGCGGCTGAAGTCGGAGTTGGATAAAGGAGCGCATGTCAGTCATTGAAAGTTGAACCTGGAAAAAGCAGTTGAAACTCGGATGAATGAGATAAACACAGATAAATCAAAACATTAAAAGCGGCAGCGTCTAAACCCAAAAGGTGAGGATTGTTTTGTTCGGTTTTTCAGGTTTTATCCGTGTTCATCCCATGTATCCGTGGTTAACCGCCGTTTTTTAGGTTGATTGGTTTGAATAGGTGAATGAAAAAGGGCGTCCCGGATGGGTCGCCCTTTTTCTATATCTTGTGGTCAAATATTCTGAAGTCTATCAAAAAACGGCGGGCAATATATCGGAATTGAATTAATAAATCAACTGAACGTTTCTTTACAATATGCGTATTTTAGTGCCCATTTTTTTACACCTCATGTGAACCCATATAGAATGGGGCTTCGAGGGTGGTTTTGTACCTTAATATTTGGGCCTTTTTTGGGGGGTGTAAAGAATCTTTACACTTTATTAGAACCAATTCGACTCCCGACAGTCGTGTGTAGATCATAACGGTCTGATATTAATGATGATTTATATGATGGCACGTATCTTGAGTATATACGGCGCAGCGGCGTTGCCGCATATCTTTTGTACGGAGGGAAACAGATGAGAAGAATCGGAAGCAGAGCGGTAAGTTGGTTGGTGGTGGCAGCAGTAACGGCGATGTTGTCGCCGGTGTCCATGGCGTTTGCGGCGGTGAACAACGACGAGGTCACGTCGGTCAAGCTCAAGGAGGCGGATGGGACTTCGGGGCAGAACACCAATTCGGGCAGTGGGGTGAAGACGGGGCATATTCAGGATGGGGCTGTGACGACGGCTAAAATTGGGGCAGACGCGGTTACTACTGGGAATATTGCTGATGGGGCGGTGACCGATGTCAAGATAACGGGGCCGATTTCGGGGAGCAAGCTGGGCGCACATGGTCATTCTGGTTCAGACATCGTTGATGGCACAATCACCAACTCAAAATTGGCATCAGGCTCTGTTGATACCGCAAAGATTGTTGATGGTGCGGTGACGGATGCCAAGATAAGTGGTACTATTTCCGCATCTAAGATTACCGATGGTGTTTTCCAGAAGAAATATGCAAATGTGATTGTGGTTGCAAAGAGTGGTGGTGATTTTACAGATCCGATTTCTGCAATAAACTCTATAACAGATGCTTCTTCTTCAAATCCCTATCTATTGAAAATTATGCCAGGTATTTACACTCTTTCTGCGGGTGCATTTCTACAGATGAAAGCGTATGTAGATATTGAGGGGAGCGGCGAAAGCACGACGAGAATTGTGGGTAGTGTTGATGCGGTTTCCTCACAAGCTGGCATTCCATATCCAGCGCTGGTGAACGGCGCATTAAACTCAGAATTACGATTATTAACCTTTGAAAATGCTGGCGGAGGCAACAACAACATTGCAGTTCAAGGTGTAGGAACAATCATCTCAAGTGTGACTGTTTTGTCATCTGGCAATGCTCAAGCTATAGGAATTATTGCCGGTGATTCAACAATTATTAGAAATGCAACCGTTATCGTTACTTCTTCGTCGCCGGTAATTGGGATTATGAATGCAGGGGCACCTGATATTAGCAACTCAACTATTTCGCTTTCAGGCGCAGGTAACAAATATGGCTTCTTTGGCTTTTCGGGCGCAGGTAAGATTAATAATGTTACCGTGACTACCAGTAGTACAGGAGCTAGCACAGGAGTTTTGAATAGTGGCGGAAGCATTGAGTTGCGCAATTTTACTTTTAGAGCAGGTTCAGACGGGTATGGCGTGGAGAGTTGCGGGTATATGCAGATACACAATTCCTCTTTTGAAGGTGTCACAACAACGATAAACAATGCTTGTGACGGCAGAGTAAACGTAGTTGGAACCAAGATGAGCGTTGGGGGTGTTAGAAATATTGGCGCATCAGTTACTGTTTGTGCGGGAGTCTATGATTCAAATTATGTGTTTTACCCCAACACGTGTCCTTAAAAGGAGAGCTTTGGGGTAAAAATATGCCCCCCATGGAGGTTATTGCCATGGGGGGGTAAGTCATGATCGGTCCTCAAAGCTTAAAGTTAGATGTGTTACGTACTCTTTCATCTATCTCTTTGTGAGAAATTCTTTGTAAAATCGAAGTGCAGGTGTACGCAAATAATAATAGAGTGTGGCAATTTCAATTCCGATCTGAAGATAAGTCATCGCTTTAATCTTTGATCCCTTAACATCAATCCACTCGTCAAGAGGGAATTCGGCCCATCGCGTGCTTGACTCGACCGGTGATGTCCCATTTAAGATGAGAAGTCTGGCAAGCAGTTCCACATCAAAGGTCCAATTTACCTTAAATGGCTTTTCGAACACTTGTCGTAATATGTCGGTATTTTTGAATATCTTGGCTCCGCATTGAGTGTCATAAATGGTTATTCCGAGCAATAGTGACGCAAAGGTCGCAAAAATTCTACCAAGGTAGTGTCTTATCGCTCTTCGCTTAATTCTTCTACCAAGAAGACAAACTCTCGAACCAATAACAATATCTACTTCAACGTCTTCGAGCATGTGGCTTAAACTCGTGATCGCGTCGAGCGGAGTCGCTAGATCGGCATCCCAGTACCCCACATTTTCGAACTGGCCTTCAAGAGCCATTTGCATGCCACGGCGCACAGCCTCGGCCTTACCTGAATTAAATTCAAGGTTTAAAACCTCAACCTGAGACAAATTTTTTTCTTTTATTGTCTTGATAATTTTCAATGTATCATCAGTGCTGCCATCATCAACAAAGAGAAAAGATAGATTTGGCTCCGTTTTCAACGCACAAAGAAAAGTCTCCGGATTTAGCCGCGTTGCTTCGTTATAGCATGGAACAATTATTCTTGTATTTCGCACAAAACCCACCCTGTAAGTCCAGGATTCTTAATACCTAAGCGACTCGCCGAAATCAATAACCAGTTATCAATATTCAATATTTGCTCGATGAACTTTGAAACAGTCTTCCCTCGATTCCATCTGCTAAGCTCCTGCAAGCTCGCATTTGTCTAATATCTTCCTGAATTCTAACATGCTATTGATGAGCCGATCTCTGATCGGAACTTCTTCTGCTGCAGTGGCAGTTTTAAACAATGTCCGGTAATCAGATAATATGTCCTGCAATGTTAAATTACCATATTGTGTAAGAAACTGTTCATAGGGAGCTCCAGAACATTTCATTATCAGTTTGACATTAGCAGCATTATTAGCGAATACGGTATTTTTGAGAGGCGAAAGATCAACATTGGTCATTTCATCTATATTGCGGTAGAATATTGAGTGGACTTCAATCTTTTTAAGATCATATGCTGAATTTATCATCCCATTGACAAACCCTGTTGACCCTTCGAAATTAAACAACAATAACACTGAGCCCTCCGTAAGCATTGAAGAATATTTGTCTAAAAGTAACATACTATATTTTGCGTTATTCGTTCCGGTGCTCCATATTTTGTTTCTCAAACCAACTTCGTGGTAATTAACATACAGTAGCGACGTCAGCAATATGACAGAAGCTATTCTAAAAGATGCATACAAGTTGTTGTTCAATGCCTTCTCAGCAATGACGGCAAAGACAATCGAGATCCCGGCACATGCCAAGTAAACCCTGTTACTCGGACTACCAAGCAGATTTAAAGCACTGGCATTGTTACCTGCCAAAGTATAATCATTAGTGAAAAAAATTGGCAACAAGCCTAACACAGTAAGTGATGTTCCAATTCTTAGCGTAATGTCTTTCAGTTTAATGTTTATGACAAACAGAATAATCAGGACAGTGACACTGATAGTCACCAACACATACATATCTGATTGAGCTAAAAGCCTTTCTGGAATGATCAGTGTGGGAAGTGATTTGACAAAATTTGACAACGACACCACATTATGCTTAGGAATAACTTTAGCAGAACCAATAAAGCTGCTCATTATCAATAGGGCCACATAAGTAAAATTAATGGCAATATATGGCAGTATCTCTCCTACTCTGTATCTGAGAGGTTTTGTGTTTGATGTTAACGAAAATAGTATAAACGGTATAACAAGGGCTGTTCCCTTTGCGCTTAATGCCAAAATGTATAGTGCAATGGAAACATATTTATAATTATTTGAACTCCTGATAAACATGATTAAAGTTGCAATAGAAAAGGTAACCATCATCAAGTCTGTCCTTGCCGAAGGCCAAATGACAGTGATTATTATTGAAAATGATGTAACGAATGTAATGGCTGCTAAAAACGCAGTAAGTCTGTTTTTAGAAATCTGATACGCCAGGCAGTAGAGTAACAGCCCGTTTAAGGAATGGAAAATCACATCATGCAAATGGTACCAAAATGCATGCAAACCGAATAGCTTATAGTTAACAAAAAAACTGATGTAGGTTAACGGAGTAAAGTATCTGTTTTCTACGGTAAAAATGTGTCCCCAGTTACCATTAAGATGCCTGACACGGTCCAACCAGATAAAATCATCCCCATAGAAGAAGTTATTAATTGTGCCGTAATAGTAAACAAACGTTACTATGACAATGGTAATCAGTTGTAATTGTAAATTAGGTTTTTTGCTTAGTAGCATGGATTGTTGTCACCAGTTTTGTGATTGAGATGTAGAGGATTTAAGTTCTTGGGAACTCTCTTGAGGGACATTGTTTTCTGTTGTAAGCATTTTTACCTACACATTTTAAACCAGTTACATAGCATAAACAACCAGAAAAGAAGCGCCGCGCGCCGCTTGCCAGAGATAGTAGAGGCGCGTGGGGCAGTATGGGCTGTCAAAATCCGGGTATTAGCAGGTCGTTGAATTTCGGCCCTATTTGATGTCTGTTCGATCTTCAGATCTATTTTTCGAGTTTGTTTCGTTGTTCATGGCTGGCGGCAGGAGAATGTAAATTGAACTGTGTATCTGCTTCATGAGAGAGTGGGGTTCCCCCCACCCGAAAGGAGCAGAGACGATGGCAATAAAACCGGAACTACTGGACGAACTTTTAACCGACTGTAAGAC
>JBAYTT010000151.1:0-9929 GCA_041675485.1 Pelobacteraceae bacterium
GGAGAGTGATAGCACTGGCAACAAAAGCAGCAGAGAACAGATTGTTTTTATAATCATATGCCCTTTCTCCACCATGGCGACATGTCAAGCTGCTTCAATTTTATGATAGCCCAATCCTATTGCGGCGCCCTTGCCGGCATTAAAATAGCTTCCAAGACGCAGTAGAGAAAACATTGGCTCGACAAGACCAGCACACTCAGCAGTGCCGGTCAAACCAGACCTGTTCTGCCGCTTGGACCACAACGGCTGAGTATAGTGTATTTCATCGTCCAGGACATCAATATTTTGAGCGGCACGAGAGAGGCTGACAAAATCGAGATTCAGTTCTCCAGTACCATAATAGGCATACAATGAGGAACAGCGCCTCATTTGAGAACGAAAAAACATGCCAAAATCAAAACGATGCGCTATCGAACCATTACTTAACAGGCGTAATGGCGATAGGAGTGACACCCTGACACGGTCGGAATGAACACTGTTCTGCAGTACATGTTGCCCGGAAAGCATGATAACGCTTTTCGGTACTATTGCTGAAGAGTTGAGCAGATGCCGTACTCCTTGATAATCAATGCAATAGGAATTAAGAACGTATGCATCTGGTGACAGAACGGCGCAGACGCCTGCTTCAACCACGCGAAACAGTGCTGAATGAAACAAGTTCACGAAATTCACTGCACGACCAATGATAGCAATGCCTACGGATACCGTATTGGCACCTGGCCAGTTTACATGCAACGAGTACGGTAACGATGGTTTTTGATGAAGCCTTACAATCTCAGGGTCTGACGATACATGTTGTGCAAAGACAGTCTGATACTGACATTCAGCGGCTTCAGCACAAAAGGCACATGATTGCTGCCCAGTCGAACAACACGATGCTCTAAACTGGGTTTCAAAACCTCGCAACGCATCATACAGTACGGCGACTAGTTTAACAGTAACATCAGCAGTAATTTCGCACTCAATACAGGTAAAATCCAAGTCCACAGCTTCAAGTCTCCCAAAAAAAGCGGGGCAGCCAAATGGCCGCCCCGACAGTACACTACAGAAGATTGAATGGAATCAGGCAAACTGGGCCTTGAGAAATTCACGATTCATCCTGGCAATAAATTTGACGTTTATCCCCTTCGGACAGGCAGCCATGCACTCGTAATGATTTGAGCAGTTACCAAAACCACATTCCTTCATGGCATTGGTCATGTTTGTGACGCGCTGAGCCGCTTCTACTTTGCCCTGCGGCAACAGGGCCAACTGAGAAACCTTGGCTCCGGTGTACAACATGGCTGCGCCATTCGGACACCCAGCAACGCATGCGCCACAGCCAACACATTCAGCAGCATCCATTGCCTCATCAGCAACCGGCTTCGGAATCAATATGGCATTACCGTCAGCAACTCCACCGGTATGACAGGAAGTGTAGCCACCTGCCTGAGTGATCTTGTCCAAAGCTGAACGGTCAACTATCAGGTCTTTGATAATCGGGAAAGCGCGGGCTCTCCACGGTTCAATGTAGATGGTATCTCCATCCTTGAATTTACGCATATGCAACTGACAGACCGTAGTACGGTCCTGGCCACCATGCGGCGCACCGTTGATGACCTGCGAACACATACCACAGATGCCCTCGCGGCAGTCATGATCGAAAACGATCGGCTCTTTACCGGAGTGGATCAAATCTTCGTTGACGCAATCGAGCATCTCCAGAAAGGAGTGGTGCTCGGTAATATTTTTTGCGGTATAGGTCTCGAATTTACCGGGATCGTTGGCATTTTTTTGGCGCCACACGATCAGTGTTAATGTCATGGTCTTGTGATCGCTCATTATTTGTAACTCCTTACGGCGAGATGTACATTATCGAACTTCAAAGGTTCTTTATGCAGTTCCGGCTCTTTACCAGCACCCTTATATTCCCAGGCACCAACGTAGCAGAAATTCACATCATCACGTTGTGCTTCGCCCTCATCCTGATACTCAACACGGAAATGGCCACCACAGGACTCGTTGCGGTGATGGGCGTCGCGGCAGAGCAGTTCGCCGAATTCAAGGAAGTCGGCCGTACGTCCTGCATTCTCCAGCTGCTGGTTGAGGTCGGCACCGGTTCCGGTGACTTTGACGTTTTTCCAGAATTCTTCACGGAGAGCCGGAATTTTCTTGAGGTTAACTTCCAGAGACTCCTTGGAACGGGCCATACCGCAGTTTTCCCACATCAGGCCGCCCAATTCGCGCATGAATTCGAACACAGTCTTCTTGCCATTAATGCCGAGTAACTTGCTCTGCTCCGCGTTGACATCTTCAACCGATTTTTTGAACTCAGCGTGATCTGTCTTGACCTGACCCGGTTTAACCGTTGCCAGATATCCGCCGATTGTGTACGGAATAACGAAGTAACCATCAGCCAGACCCTGCATGAGCGCAGATGCACCCAGACGGTTGGCGCCGTGAACGGAGAAGTTGGCTTCGCCAAGTACAAACAGACCGGGAATATTGCTCATCAGGTTGTAGTCAACCCAGAGGCCGCCCATGGCATAGTGAGGAGCGGGATACATACGCATCGGGCGCTTGTAGCCGTTCTCATCGGTAATTTTTTCGTACATTTCGAACAGGTTGCCGTAACGTTCGCGGATGGTGTCTTCGCCAAGACGCTTAATGGAATCGGCAAAATCCAGATATACGCCGCGGCCGCCAGGTCCTACGCCACGACCATCATCACATTGCTCTTTGGCAGCGCGTGAAGCGATGTCGCGAGGAGCAAGGTTACCAAATGAAGGATACTTACGCTCAAGATAGTAGTCACGATCCGCTTCAGGAACTTCATTCGGATGTTTGCCGCAGTCTTCTTTCTTTTTGGGAACCCAGACGCGACCGTCATTCCTGAGCGATTCTGACATCAGCGTCAGTTTTGACTGATAGTCACCTGCCTGAGGAATGCAGGTCGGGTGAATCTGTGTGTAGCAAGGATTGGCAAAGAAAGCGCCTTTTTTGTGAGCTTTCCAGTTAGCCGTTACCGAGCACCCCATGGCGTTGGTGGACAGATAAAATACGTTGACATATCCACCGGTAGCAAGACAGACGGCGTCAGCAGCATAACTTTCCATCTCACCAGTTACCAGGTTACGCACGGTGATGCCACGGGCAACGCCGTCCACTACAACGAGGTCAAGCATTTCGCGACGATCATACATCTTGACCGTTCCGGCCTTGATCTGGCGGGACAGCGCGGAGTAGGCGCCCAGCAGAAGCTGCTGGCCTGTCTGGCCACGGGCGAAGAAGGTACGGGAAACCTGAGCGCCGCCGAAGGAGCGGTTGTCAAGGTAGCCGGCATAGTCACGGGCAAAGGGAACCCCCTGGGCTACACACTGGTCGATGATGTTGTTGGACACCTGGGCGAGACGCCATACGTCAGCCTCACGGGCACGGAAGTCGCCCCCTTTGATCGTGTCGTAAAAGAGGCGGTAGATCGAGTCGCCATCGTTCGGGTAGTTCTTGGCAGCGTTGATCCCCCCCTGAGCAGCAATGGAGTGGGCACGACGCGGGCTGTCCTGATAGCAGAACGCCTGCACGTTGTAGCCAAGCTCGCCGAGAGAGGCAGCGGCGGCGCCACCGGCAAGGCCGGTTCCGACGACAATGACATTGTATTTACGTTTGTTTGAGGGATTAACCAGCTTCAGGTCGAAGCGGTGCTTGTCCCAGGTTTTTTCAATAGGTCCGGTTGGACATTTTCCATCAAGTATCACAATAACCCCCTTAACCTTTCAGAATGCCGGCAAAAATTGTCAGCGGGATGGTAACATAACCCAGGAAAAGACCGAGAGCGACCAGAGTTCCGAATTTAACAAGAAACGGCTGGCTCTTGTCGCAGCTCCAACCCATGGTTTGGAAAAAGCTCTGGATACCATGCGAAAGATGCAGAAACAGGGTAACCATCGCGCCGGCATAAATGAATGACACGAAGAAATTCTTGAATCCTGCAACGACCATCCCCAGCACATTGGGTACCATCTCATTGTGTAACGGCACAAGGTTCTTTAGAGCGGCAGTTTCAGGATTTATTACCTGGAATGTGAAGTGCAGCAGATGATAGACGATAAAGGCCAGGAGAAGGACACCGGTCCAGATCATGTTCTCACTGGCAAAGGTTGCCTTCTGAACTGACTTGACCGCGTACTGCTGGGGACGGCCACCGCGGTTCTCAATGGTCAGGTTAATTCCGAACCAGATGTGGATGCAGACGATGGCGAGCAGGAGCAGGCGGACGCCGACAATGACGGGCAACGGCATACTGTGGAGGTGTTCGGCATAGGCGTTGATACCACCATTGAGCCATCCGAAGATGGAACTGTTACCGAGCAGATGTACGACAGCGAACAGAACCATAGCTTGGCCTGTAATCGCCATCAGGATCTTTCTGCCGATGGATGACGAGGTGAGTTGCATAGCATTCCTTCCTTTTTAAATAGTGTAATTCTTCACAAAGTGAATGTTCTTGATGCGGCAAGGGCTCCTGATGTGTGGCTCTTGTACGCCGGGGGACCGCGCCAACAAAATCTGGAGACAACTTTCATTCGTAAACCTCCTTGAGAGTGTTATGTGGATGCGTCGATCAAAGTTGGTGGCGCACTCAATGTAGTATTACCGGTTCAACCGCGCCGATACTAAACATCGTTATAATAAAATGCAACCTTTTTGTGTATACAGATTACATTTTAAATAGGTTCATGCCACTGTCCGACACTCACAAATTGCATTTTGATGCCCATTCTGATAGTAAGACGTCACTAAATGCAAACTCTGGCAGAGTTACTTGAAACTCCTGACAAGCAGAAATCAAGGCGTTAATGAAATCGTTTTCTGCTGGAATAAATAGAAAAACCGACACACTAGTCTAGTGATATCAGAGTTTTGGAGATTCCATGAAATTTACGCTTCTAAAAAAAGACCCGGGCTGTTCGGCACGCCTCGGAATAGTCTGTACCGCGCACGGCGACATTCAGACCCCGATTTTTATGCCGGTAGCAACGCACGGAGCAATGAAGCCTCTTACACCGGCGCAAATAACTGATACCGGGTCCCAGATTATTCTTTCAAACACGTATCACCTGCACCTGCAACCGGGAGAAGGCCTGGTAAAAAAGGCCGGCGGCCTGCACAAGTTCATGGCGTGGGATAAACCGATCCTGACCGATTCGGGAGGATTTCAGGTATTTTCACTCCCTAACAAGCGCATTACCGAGGATGGAGTTTTTTTCAAACATGAGATCACCGGAGCGGAAATCTATCTCGATCCTGCGACTGCAACCCGTATCCAACAGGACCTGGGCGCCGACATCATCATGGCCTTTGACGAATGTATCCCCTACCCCTGTGACAGATCCTACGCTGAAAAATCAACCCTAAAGACCATCCGGTGGCTGAAAGAGTGCCAGAATACAATGACCGATAACGATCAAGCCCTGTTCGGCATTGTTCAAGGGAGTGTGTACGAAGATCTGAGGGAAATGTGCGCGAAAGAAATGTGTAAACTTGACCTTCCGGGCTACGCTATCGGAGGAGTCAGCGTCGGCGAAGGGCTGGAACTTTTGAAAAAAATCGTCGGCTTTACTACCCCACACCTGCCCGAAGACAAACCGCGCTACCTTATGGGAGTGGGCCTTCCCGAGGATATCCTTGAAAGCGTCGAACGCGGCATTGATATGTTTGACTGCGTTATTCCGACCCGCTACGCCAGAAGCGCCACGCTCTTTACCCGTCGGGGCAGAATCCGACTGACCAACAAAAACTACAAGCGTGACTTTTTCCCTATCGATCCGAGTTGCACCTGTTACACCTGTCAGAACTTCAGCAGAGCCTATCTTCATCATCTCTTCGTATCGAACGAAGTACTCTCGGCAGTCCTGTCAGCCATCCACAATGTCCATTTTTATCTGGCAATGATGGCAGAAATTCGTCACGCAATTGGAGAAGGTCGGTACCTGGAATACAAGGAAAAGTTCTTGTCGGAATATCGACGTGGATGAAACTTGCAACCGTTTCTGAACTGTCATCAGGCACCCTCTCCTGATCACAAGAAAGCAGTCAACACGCATTAAATCACTGGCGGTATATGATGATCTGCTTTTAGTACTGGCTGCCAAATGAGACAATATTATTGAATTTTTTGATAAAAAATGCTATTTTTTCAATTATATTCACACTACTGGCCAGTCATTCATACATTGGAGGAGATATGGCGGGGTATGAACAAACTTTCCTGGAGCAGATCACCAACATTCAGGGTGTTGATTTTTCAACATGGTCCGGGTGGGAAAAATTGATGTCATGGACACGGCGGCAGGCATGGGCAAAAGATTTCCTGGGAGAGGATAAAATTCCAGCCCGTTTTTTGCACCCGACAACTTTGGCAGAGGAATTAACCAAATATCTGGGCGGATAAGAAATTGCCCTAATGTCCCTCCTAATGTCCCCTTTATTACGCTAAACAGCCGGCACCCTTGAGAGTGCCGGCTGTTTTTTTCTGGATGAGTGCAGTGAGGTATTATTTAAACAGCGTTACCGTCCCGTCATCCAAATCGTACTTGGCAGCAACTATCTTTAGTTTTTTTGTATCAGCCAAATGTTTAAGTATTTTGGATTTTTTTGTCAAACCGGCTGCAACGGTTTTTGCATTTGCATCAACGACACACTCAACAAATGAATCTTTCTTGGTATCTGCACATTTGACTTCACCCTTGCAAGCATCGCACTCTTTTGCCGCATTCTTGACGTTGGGAGCAATCGCCTTGACAATCGCATCTATGTTCGCACTTCCGGTGCTCTTGCCTTTTGCCGCAACAGTTGCTGAAACGGCTCCGCACCTTTCGTGTCCAAGCACCATGACCAGTGGCGATCCAAGATGCTCTGCCGCGTATTCAATGCTGCCGAGCACAACCGGATCAGGAATATTGCCGGCGACACGAACAACAAATATTTCACCAAGCCCTTTGTCAAAAACTATTTCTGGCGGAACACGTGAATCGGAACAGGTCAAAATGATCGCATACGGCTTCTGGGACTTTGCCAGACTTGTACGAGTAGTTAAGTCACATAATTTGCTGCCGGTCATATGGTTTTCTACATATCGTTTGTTTCCGTCAACCAGCATTTGCAACGCCTCATCTGGTGATACTTCCGGCCCATGACTGGCAGTGGCAAAAGCCAGACCGGCTGCTGCAGCCACAATACCTATCACTGCGATCAAGCTTCCCAGCGTACTCTTTTTAATCATTTCATTACCCCCAGTTTATAGTTTCGCGCTAATGTAATGATCCTGAAGGTTCTGTCAATATAATATTTGGCGATTTTCCCCATAATCGCCGTTTGTGGCAATATTTCTTGACGTACGGCTCAGTCTGAATTATAAGTAACAGCTCTGGCGGAGTGGTGAAATGGTAGACACAGCAGACTCAAAATCTGCCGAGGGCAACCTCATGCCGGTTCGAGTCCGGCCTCCGCTACCAGAACAATTCAAAAAGGTTTGCAGTTACTCTGCAAACCTTTTTCTTTCGAAGCCACGATAAAACCAGTTCCAGATTCACTCCGCCAAGACAAATCCCCTGACAGCGGCTCTACCCCCGGCTTTGACGTCATACATTGCGCAATCCGCTGCCCTGATCAGGTCAGCGCGGCTATCGGCATCTTCCGGAAAGGTCGCAACGCCAAAACTTGCAGTCAAAGCAATCGGTGAATTGTCATCAGACACAAAGTGAGTCATCCTCATGGCGTCAAGCAGATGGTTTGCCATATTGAGCGCCCCCTCTTTTCCGGTATGCGGAAGAATTATCGCAAATTCATCTCCCCCATAGCGGGCAGCCATATCAGATGATCGTATGTGTTTCCCTACCAACCTGCCAAACTCTCCCAGCATTCGGCTCCCCACAAGGTGGCCAAACCTGTCGTTGATTCCCTTGAAATGGTCAAGATCGAGAAAAATCAGCGAAAATTGTTCACCGTAACGACCGGCGCGTTTAACCTCATTTTCTATCAACTGCCCGAATTGTCGGGAATTATACAACCCGGTCAGATCGTCAGTTATAACAAGTTCATTGATACGTTTGTAGTTACGAGCGTTTTCAAGGGCAATTGCAGCAAAATCTGCAATCGCAGAAATAAGCAGAAAATCACTTTCATCAAAATCAATCTCATCAAAGCTGTTAATCAGTTCAATTACCCCAATTACCTGATCCTTGATTTTCATCGGCACACAGACTATTGAATGAGTGGTAAATAACAGTTTTTGGTCGAATTGCTCCGCAAATCGATTATCCTTACTTACATCCGGTATCAGGAGAGGTTGGCCATGCTGGGCAACCCATCCGGCGATACCCTTGCCACGCTCAAGACGAACTCCCTTCAACTGTTCCGATACGGCTGAAACTGCAATTTCAAAGACCAGGTCTCCGGATTCACTGTCGACAAGAAGAAGCGACCAGGTCTTTGGCTTAATCAACCGCTCAACCTGCTTCATAATGGTTTCCAGAATAGCATGAATATCCAGACTGGAAGTCAAAGCCTTGCCGATTTCAATCATAGACGCCAATTCTTCGTTACGCCTTTCCAGCATCCTTGTTAACGAATCCAGCGGTTCAATGGTCATGCCATGATCTCCATTACAGCCATACGGTTTTGAATTATACGTTACTGCTACTCTCAGAAGATAGCTGCAACTGCTTGAAAGTCAAACGTGTCCCAAGAGGTTGCATATGTACATTTATTTGAATGGAAGATCAATTCCTCAGTTTTTTTTGTGTTACAATATGATGCCGTATAAGTACTCTTCCACCTGTTTTTCAGAAACAGTGCTGCCTTCGGAGGCATAATGACATTCCATCTCACCCGGGAGGACCAACGGATCGTCGTTAAGATTGTCACCGTGTATTCCCTGTTCGGCGGCCTGTGGATATACCTGTCCGATGCCGCTCTGGGACTGCTGGTGCGTGATCCGGACATTATCACCAAAATTGCCACATACAAAGGAATGCTGTTCATTGCCACCACAGCATCCCTGCTCTATTACCTGATCGGCCGCTATATCTACCGTCTGGGCGAATCCAGTCGCCGGATCGCTGCCAGCGAAGAGGAGTTGCGTTCGTTGATGGAGCTGATGCCGGTCGGAGTTTCATGGGCCAACGACAATGGCACCATCAAATATATCAACCCAAAATTTGTAGAGAGATTTGGATATACTCCCGCAGAAATTCAAACAGTTGATGATTGGTTTCTCAAAGCCTATCCGGATGCATCCTATCGCGAAGAAGTATTGTCGTTGTGGCAAAGCCACCTCGACGAATACCGCACTCACGGAAAGATGATCCCACCCCGCGATGTCAAGGTCACCTGCAAGGACGGATCCGTTCTTCATGTGATAATCAATACGCAGCTGTCCCGGAATCGCATCCTGGTCATATTCACCGATATCACCGAACGGGAGAATCTGCAGGAAGAGCTGATAAAAAAACAGAAGCTGGAATCCATCGGCGTTCTGGCGGGCGGTATTGCCCATGACTTCAACAATATCCTGACCGCAATCCTGGGAAATATTTCTTATGCCGGTATGTTCATTGGTCCGGATCACAAAGCGGAAGCACCATTACTCCAGGCTGAAAAGGCCGCAAAACGGGCAGCGGAACTGGCGCACCAACTTTTGACATTTGCCAAGGGGGGGCTGCCGATCACCAGATCTGTTGCCCCCCGTCAGCTCATCGAGGAATCGCTGTCTCTGGTATTACGCGGATCAAATGTTCAAAGTCGCGTTGAAATTTCCGAAGGACTGCACAATATCGAGGCAGATGCCGGCCAGATAAGCCAAGCCTTCAACAACCTGATCATCAATGCCGTCCAGGCTATGCCGGGAGGTGGTACGATCTCCATCCGAGCGACAAACGCCTCCTTCGACA
>JBAYTT010000152.1:0-9743 GCA_041675485.1 Pelobacteraceae bacterium
CTGGATGGAAACAGCTTCATCAGGGAGATGTGCAGCAATAAGAGCGGCTGGATCCGGTACCCGTGGAAAAACAGCACCGATGCCGCTCCGCGAATGAAAATCGTCCGCTATGACTACTTTGAACCGTGGGACTGGATCGTTGCTGTCGGATCATACGAGGATGAATTTTACCTGGAAGCAAACAAGATCAAGACCCATATCCTGATCATCATGTCGTTCCTGATACTGGTGGTGGGAGCGGCGGCAACAGCGCTGGTTGTTCGGGCGTCAACGGTAATCACCAGCCCGATTACCCATATGATGTCGGTCATCAAGCGCATCAAGCGGGGCGATCTGAACGAACGGATGACCGTTACCGGTGAAGACGAACTGGCCGAACTGGGGAGCGCCTTCAATCGTATGACCGAAATAATCCAGCGCAACAAGGATATTGAATCAAACCTTGCCCAGCAGGGGAAAATGGCCTCACTGGGCGTTCTGTCATCGGGAGTCGCCCATGAGATAAACAACCCGCTGGGGGTTATCCTGGGTTACGCCGGTTACCTGGAAAGCAAGATGAGTGAAGATGATCCCAACTACCAGTACATCCACGAGATCAAGCGGGAAAGCAAGCGGTGCAAAAAGATTGTCCAGGACCTCCTCTCCTATGCCCGCACCCCGCGTCCGACCCTGGAGCCGACCGATCTCAATGCCCTTCTGCAGCAGATTGTCGATTTTGCCTCCAATCATACCGACATGCGCGGCGTCACGATCAAGACGTCTCTTGCCCCCGACCTGCCTCTGGTTGAACTGGACGGGGACCAGATGCGCCAGGTCGCCATCAACCTGATCCTGAACGCCGGCGGCGCCATGCCGGAGGGGGGCGACCTGCTTGTCGGCACCGAGGCGGTCGATGGCGAACATGTGCGGATCACGTTCAGCGACAGCGGCTCCGGGATACCCCAGGAGAGCCTGGAAAAGATCTTTGAACCATTCTACACGACCAAAGCCCGCGGTACCGGACTGGGCCTGGCCATCACCAGGCAGATCATAGAACAGCACCATGGCGAGATCCATATTGAGAGCACCGTCGGCACGGGGACATGCGTCACTGTGACACTGCCGACCGAACGAGAGGAATTGTAAGTGGCTGATAAAAAACGAATCATGCTGATCGACAACGAAGCGGGACTCTGCCGGATGATGGAGCAGATCCTGCTGGACCATGGCTACCTGGCACGATCCTTCACATCACCGCAACAGGCGGTCGAGGAGTTCAAGCCTGCGGCATGGGATCTGGTCATCAGCGACATTAAAATGCCCGGCATGAGCGGTATTGAAGTATTGCAGGCGATTAAAGCCAAACAGAACGACATCCCGGTCATCATGATAACCGCGTACGCAACCGTTGACATGTCGATCCAAGCGCTTCGGAAAGGCGCCTACGATATGCTGACCAAGCCGTTCGAGCCTGACGAACTGGTCTATCGGGTAAAAAATGCCCTTCAGCAAAAGGAGCTGCTTGAAGAAAACCGGGAGCTGCGGGCGGAGCTGGAAGAAAAATTCCGCTTTGAAAATATCATCGGCGCCTGCGAAGGGCTGAAAACCATTTTGGAACGGGTCGGCAAAGTTGCCGTCCGTGATACGTCAGTCCTCATTACCGGCGAATCCGGGACCGGCAAGGAGTTGATTGCCCAGGCTATTCATTACAACTCTCCCCGCCGCGAGAAGAAATTCATTGCCATCAACTGTGGCGCTCTGCCGGAAAATCTGCTGGAAAGCGAGCTGTTCGGCTATAAAAAGGGGGCCTTCACCGGAGCGTCGGAAAGCCGCTACGGACTTCTGGAAGCGGCCAACGGCGGTACGCTTTTCCTGGATGAAGTCGGCAACCTGCCGATGAATGTCCAGAAGACCCTGCTCCGTTTTCTTCAGGAAAAAGAGTTCCACCGGCTGGGCGATACAACACCAACCAGGGTTGATGTGCGGATTCTTTCCGCAACAAACTCAGACCTTAAAGATGCCGTAAAGTCGGGCGGTTTCAGAGAAGACCTCTACTATCGCTTGAACGTGGTGAATATTCACCTCCCCCCCTTGCGGGAGCGCCGCAGCGACATCCCATTGCTCGCAGCCCACTTCATCCTCCTTCAGAACCAGAAGTTCAATACCGCAATCAAGGGATTCGAGAGCGAAGCCATGCGGATCCTCTGCGCATGTGAATGGCCCGGAAATATCAGGCAGCTGAAAAATGTCATCGAAGCCTGCATGGCTATGGAAACGGGGGAGTTTATTTCACGGGAGACGCTGGTCCAGTTCATCGAGACCGATCCGGCCGGTGGCACTCTTTCACACGATGCCGAACAGATCGGCCTTGACGTACCCTACACTGCTGCTCTGGAGCATTTTGAAGCCGATCTGCTGCGCGGACTTCTCAAGCGCCATGGCGGCAACATCGACTCGGCAGCACGTGAAGCTGGCATGAACATGGTGACCATGTATCGAAAGATAAAGAGGTATGGCATCAAGAAGGAAGAGTATTGATCGTCCTGATCGTCTTGTCGTCCGCACAAAGAAAAAGCCCGGGGGCAGTAACCCCAGGGCTTTTTCTTTGCAACAACGACCGGCTGCTTCGTTACATTCCTAGCGCGGCACGCGGATCTGGGCCTGTTCGAATCCGACGAATACCTTGGCGCCCAGCATGAACTCCGCCCAGAACTCTTTCCATTGGGAAGGCTCTGTTTCGCTGTCGGTAGCAGGTTTAAGCTCCGCCAGGAATATGGTCAGCGCAGCACCGCCAAGCAGCAGAAACCCCGAGAGCATAAACGATTTGGCAAGACCGCCCGGTTGGGCATTGATCATCTCGGAGACCTTCCCCATAACGAAGCCGCCGACACCCCATGCGGTAAAGAGGGCGCCGTAATTGAGGCCATAGTTTTTCGTACCCCAGTAATCCTTGGCAAAGGAAGGGAACAGGCAGAGGTTCGAACCGTAGTTGAAGCCGATAAACGTGGCCAGCAGGACCAGCAGCACCGCGCTGCCGGAATTGACTACCGCCATGGCGACAAACATCATCAAAGCCTGCATTGACAGCATGATGAAGAGGGTGGCGCGCCGGCCGATCTTGTCGGAAAGCACTCCGGCAACTACACGGCCACCGGCGTTGCCGAGCGCCATAATTGCAACAGCCACGAACGCCATGGGTCCCATGCTCTTCTTGGCCAGGCCTGCCACGCTGCCGATAACCATCAGTCCGGCTCCCGAACCGATGAAAAAGGCGAACCAGAGGACATAAAACTTGTAGTTGCGGAGCATTTCACTGACGGTCGCGTTCACCACCGGCTTGGAAGCATTCAGCTTGGCCAGGGGACCGGGATCGGACGGTTCGGCGGGAACAAAACCCTGCGGCGGATTGACCAGGAAAAAGGAAAGCCCGCAGACGACCACCGTGAAGCCGATTCCCAGAAACAGCATCGATTTCGGGATGCCGAACACGCCGATCAGGTAAGACGCCAGCGGTGCAATATAGACCGGCGCGATGCCGAAACCGGCCACAACGATTCCCGAAATCAGCCCTGTTTTGGAAGATGAGAACCATTTCAGAGCCGGTGGTGTGGCGGCCGAATAGCCGAAACCGAAGCCGGAGCCGGCCAGGACGCCAAAGCCGAGGACCCAGGCCATGTAGCTGCTTGAAAAACCCATCAGCGTAAAGCCTGCACCGACCAGGACGCCGCCGATCAGGGCCGTACGGGCCGGGCCGATCTTGTCCTGGCACTTGCCGGCAACGATCATGGAAAAGGCAAAAGCCAGACAGCAGACGGCATAGGGATCGTTGATGGAAGCGATATCCCACTGAAAGGCATCCGCCCCACCCTTTTCTATCGAGGCCTTGATGGCGCCTTTGAAGATACTCCAGGCGTAGAGCACCCCAAGAGCCAGGTTAATGGCAAGACCCGCAGTGACTACCGACCAGCCTTTGTTCTTGATATCAGTCATTTTTTGTATTCCCCCCTGCTTGGCGCTATGTAACCGATAATTTTTTTGTTTTTGTAGGTTGGGCAAAGACGGTTACATGCCGTGCCCAACGATGACAGTTCTGTCGGGCACGCTCTGCTTTGCCCAACCTACGTGATCGTAAGTTTTAGAAACTCACTAATATTTCTGGGCCACGGCTTTCTTCTCCGGGCCGTTCATACGGATTGCAGTGGCAAACTCCATCCAGAACACAAGGTAGATCGAGACCATCAGCGACAGGCCTACATTCTGATTTTCCGCCCCGAGGGCCTTTGCCAGAATCGGAGAGGCAAACCCGGCGCCAAGGGTACCGGTCACGCGCTCAAGCAGGTAAAAGACCGGCAGGGTCAGCAACGTACCCACAATCATGATCGCAATGCCTGTTGGACGTTTGATCCAGTATTTTGGGGAGAACCCGTACATGCGCATGAAAATCACTACCCAAATGACCCATACGGAATAGTCAACAGCGGCATCCGGCAGGGCAAGCTTGTTCTTTACCAGTACTACTTCGAGTACGGTCACGACTCCCAGCAGGGTGAACATCCAGTTGAATTTCTCGTTGGCCTGGGTCTGCCAGTTGCGGCTGTCCGGCGCCTTGACCTCATCGAAAGAGTGGCTGTGAGTGCCGAGCGCAGAAAAGAGAATAGCGAACCAGATGCCGGCATTATGGAACAGGAGCGAAGCATGGTTGCCGGCCACATTGGCGATGCGGGACATGGGATCACGGGCAAAATCGCCGGCAATACGCATCAGGAAAAGATTGGCAATCACCGAGCAGGAGATGATGACCGCAATGGTGAAGATCTTGCGCGGCAACAGATAGGGATCGACCCGGTCCGGGAAGCCGATGATGAATGCGAACCAGATCAGGTACATGATCAGCGGGATGCCGAAGCAGATGCCGTAGACCGACTTGCCGGCAAAGTCGCCGCTCTGTGCATAGATCACATAGTTGTTGTTCGGATCGGCGTCGGTATTGGCTGCCTTGACCACATCCTTGGGCACTTTGGCGACATGAGGCAAAAGACCCATGGCGTACCATCCGTGGTCGCCCTGAGCGGAGTCGATGACCCAGTACTGGTCTCCCATCATCTCGTCCAGTCCACCGAAGAGCTGCATATTAAAGGCGGCGCAGATGACACAGACCGCCAGGAGCATGATTGCGTGAGTAATTTTCATTGGCATGATCGTATTCCCCCTATTCCTTGTGAGTTGTCCAGAACATCGACACCGCATTAGCGGCAAACAGGCCGTACAGCCACATGGTGTTCCATGCCGGGCCGGACCAATGGCTGCCGTGACCACCACCGACAACTCCGGAAGCGATCACAAAACCGATTATCGCCGTAAAAGCTACCATGGCAACCGATCGCAGGATGGCGCTGTTACGCCAGGTGTGGCGCTCCAGTTCCTCAATTCTGTTCAACAACTCAAGCTCTCTTTCGCTCATCGCCTCTCTCCTTTGCAATTAGTATTATGACAAATAGCGTGCTGATTAATAAGGCTGGTACTACGTGTGCGTGACTGAAGGTGAATGCGAGTTGATACAACATATTGTTCTCCATTTTATCCCGGTATGGTGTATTAATATGAGTCCGTGTGGACTTCAGCGCTGCAGTGACTTTCTGACGGGAAGCGGTCGGAAAGTTCGAGGTATTTCATGCACTGAATATGACGCCCACTGCAGTAGCGGATGATCATGTTCACGTCATGCGGCGATATGTACCCGCACCCGACATCGCATTGATCATCGTTTTTTCCGTAAAATGGGCAGATCGTTTCAGTTGTCATAAGCTCCTCAAGTTGCCCTGCTTTAAAATGTATACAGCATATGCCATGCCAAACAGTCGCTTGACGCTAAACACATTTAATTACAGGCAGTTACATAAACAAGCATCACTGGCGCAAAAATATTTATTTGCATTTATGCAAATGAATATACGGTTAGTTATCATGAGTTTCTAACGGGCGGTTTTGCGCTCACACAGATATATGCAATATTGTCGGATAGTTAGAAATATTTGCGCGTTGGATTGGCCAGTTTGCATATCTGCAAATGAACTTTTTTGATTATTTGCATAATTGCAAAATTAATTGGAGCAAGCATGGAAACGGACAGAATCAAGTGGAACAAGCGGTTTGAGTCGATGGATTCGTATCTCGGAGAGCGCCCCTCACCATTTCTGGCACAGGATATTGGGAGAATAAAAGCCCTGGCTCCGGGGAACATTGCTCTGGATATCGCTTGCGGAGAAGGAAGAAACAGCCTGTTCCTTGCGCAACACGGTTTCAGGGTACTGGGGTTGGATATTTCGGATGTCGGCCTTGCAAAAGGGCGGAGCCGGGCCCACGCAATGGGGCTGGACGTTGATTTCCGGAGAGTTGACCTTGATGACTACATCATTGAAGGGAGATTCGATCTGATACTGAATTTCAATTTTCTGCTGCGGGAATTAATACCAACTGAAGTTGCCGCCCTGAATCCGGGAGGCCTGCTGCTCTTTGATACCATCATGGCCTCGGAAGAACTGCTTCAAGCCCACGACCCGAGCTATCTCCTGCAACCGGGAGAGTTGCAGCGATTATTTGCCGGTTTCGACGGCGATATTCTTTTTTCGGAGGAGAGCTGTGATAGCGAAATGCCGACAGCCCGCCTCCTCTTCCGGAAGAGCCTGATCTGACCATGACAACTACGGACGACTGGTCTTCCGGGCGAGGACGCGGGGCGCGGGAACTGGTTGTACCCTGGTCAAGGGCAAGGATAAAGCGTATCGTTCATGGCCTCCGGCATCAATTTTCCACCTCTTTCAGAAAATCCGACATCATGGTCACATCCTGCATCTCCCGGAATTCCCGGTAGCCATCAATGCCGTCGGGGTCAAGACCACGATAGAAGCGGGGTCTGTCGGATTTCAATCCTGACAGGGCTTTGCCAGTGGCATAATCCGTCTCGCTCAGTTTATCCGCCCTGTGCTTCAGGCCGATTACCAGACTGAACCCCAGCTGGAACAACCTCTTCAGATATTCCCCGTTGACTATTGCCACGCCCTTTGTTTCATCCCCTTCGCACAGGTACTCCAGGGCAATGTTTAAATATCCATAGACCCGCTCCACAACCGACCTCATCTGTTCCATATCGGCAAGGTGCGCTTCATCGGCCACCAGCGCGGTATTGATCAGATAGTTCAGCTCCATGCGGAACAGTTCCGAATCCGCCCTTAGAATAACCCGCTCCAGAAACGTTGTGCCGGTCAGGAATATACCGGGGAGCGTGGTTGCTTCAACCGCCTGCAAGAGTGTTTTGTTGCGGCCGGGGGTGAACGTGGCCGGGTTGATGCGAGAGTAGATCTCAAGCGCCTCTTCATGGGGAGGAAAGCCCAGATCGGCAAGGCGTCCCGATTTCAGGTGATAGCACTCCTCCTCCGATTCGATGTCGATTTCGCCGCTCACGCTTTCCATGAGCGACACGTACAGCGGATTATCCAGGCGGCAGACAAGCTCCAGAAACGTGCCGATTATCGTGGTGTGTTTGGGGTTCTTGAATTTTATCAGAAACACATCGTCAAAGGTGTGGTCCCAATCGGTCTGCCGTTCTTCATCGGTATTGATTTCGCCAATGCCCCCCGCGACAATAATCTCCCGCCCCAAAAACAGGGAGAGGAGGTTGAAATCCAGATGCGGAAGCAGTTCCACGAAATGATCCTCGCTCCCCAGCATGATATACCCCAGATATTCTACCGCCTTATCTTCCGAAAACGACCAGCGCCTCCAGAGTTCCATATCCAGGATGAACACGCACTGTTCCGGGCTTGCCAGCGCCAGCAGTGCCATGGCATCGGGACTGCCGATTTCCTTGAACAGCCAATACAACTCGTGAGGCTGCATGGCCCGCGCCAGTTTGGTGCCGTCCGGATCACCCAGGATCAGGGCCATCCTCTCATTGGGGAGGACCCCGTCAAGGTAGGTACGCTTGTCGACAAAAGAAAGTGAGCGGAACTCTTCTTCACCAACTCTTGTTGCCACTGCCCTGCCTGCACCTTTTCCGGTTACGCTGCGTTTCGACATATATGCTCCTTCTCAATTCTGGTTTGAAACTCGTACATTCCTGATGACTATAAAGCGTCAGCCAACGTTTAGATACTCATTTTGACCCCGATTGTTTCACATGCACAATCAGGGGCACGTCAAAAGCTTCAGACGCGGCCCTGCGGTTTCCGTCGCCGGCGGCGTCTCTTCTGCAACGGCGGCGCCCCGCCCTCTTCGGAGCGTTTGTTCAGAGCAGGCAGCGGCTCAGGCTCGATCTGTTCCGCCTGGGCCAGCCACCATTCGAGCTGTCTGGCAACGTCCTTATTGCCGCCGCGGGTGATCCGGCAGTATTCGATGATGTCGCCCAAATCCTTACGGGCGGCAAACGCCTGCGGCCGGCGACCGGGAATTTGCCTGAGGCGCGCCTGCAGGGCAATTATCTCGCGAAGTGCGAGCCCGACGCGGTTGGTAATCTGTACGAACGGGCAGACTTCTCCCATGAACTCCGCTATCGCGGCATCGACACTCTGCTGCCACGGCATACCCTTGGCGCGGAAGCTCTCCGTCTTCTCATCGAGGTACTCGCCGAAAAGAAGAGCAAGGAGGAGCGGTTGTGAGACCGTGTCCCCCTGCTGGATGCGGGCATCGACGCAGGCGAGCATCTCGCCGAAGCGGGTGTGGGGATAGCCATCGCTTTCGGCATTGAGCCAGGCAGAAAAGGCCGGAAAAAGGGCTGCGAAGAGACCGGTCTGGCGGAGAAGATCGCAGCACTTCGCCCCTTCTCCCGAGAGCAGGATCTTGAGCATCTCTTCATAGAGGCGCGGCGGCGAGGACCTGACGATGGTATCGGCGGCGGCGACCAGCGCTTTGCGGGTCTCCTCTGCCATCGTGAAGCCGAGCAGGGCGGCAAACCGCACCGCCCGCAGCATCCGCACAGGGTCTTCCAGAAAACGGACCGCCGGATCGCCGATGGTGCGGATGATGCCGGCATTAAGGTCGGCGAGGCCGCCGGCGAAGTCGATGATCGAGAAATCCGTAATATCGTAGGCAAGCGCGTTAACGGTGAAGTCGCGGCGCCGGGCGTCTTCTTCGGGGGTACCGAAGACGTTGTCCCGCAGGATCATCCCCTCGTCATCCTTCAGCATGTGCGGGTGCCGTTGCCGCTGCTCTCCCCTGCGCGTTTCCACTACCTTGATTTCCGGCTCGTCCGGCGCCTGGGAACGGAAGGTCGCCACCTCGATGAGCTCTTCCTTGAAATGAAGGTGGGCGAGGCGGAAGCGCCGCCCGACAAGACGGCAGTTACGGAACAGCCGCTTTACCTCGCCGGGGGTGGCGTTGGTCACAACGTCAAAATCCTTCGGCTCTCGTCCGAGCAGAAGGTCTCGCACGCAGCCACCCACGAGATATGCGACAAAGCCGTTATCCTTCAGCCGGTAGAGTACGCGCAGGGCGTTCGGACTCATGACAGTGCGGGAGATCCCGTGCTCCTGCCGCGTGATGGTAACCTGGCCGCTCTTTTCGGGGCTTTTTTTCTTTTTCATGCTGTCACAACACTCCCTCTCCTGCAAACTGTGGCCTCCAGAGGAACCGCTCGAGCGGAATACGGCCGCCGGCATCAAAGCATATCCCCTCGTGTTCGAGACGCAACCGTTGCTCCATGTCCGCGTCGCTGCCGCAGGAGCGTGGACTGATGCGCCCCTGGGCATTGACGACCCGGTGCCAGGGGA
>JBAYTT010000153.1:0-9697 GCA_041675485.1 Pelobacteraceae bacterium
GAAAATCTGGAGGATTACGGGGTGAATGGCCAGCTGCAGGCCGATTGGTGGTAGAAGTTCCTAGCATTATGGTGTATAAAATGGGGCACGATCCTGTTGAACCGTGGAACGAAATAGAACTCGCCTAGCGCACATCGAAGATGGAGAATAACAATGAATGTAGACTTGGTCTTGATGAAAAACCTGATACATAAACGAAGCGATGAGATTGAAAAAATAGTCGCCGGGACCGGCTATCTGGCGCGGACAGTCATCGGAGTCGGCACCTTTTTACTTGATAACGAAGGTGATATTGACCTGTTGTCCTCGAAACAAAAGGTCGTCTTTGAAAAATTTCTTCTACCGCTGCTGAATGCGCCCCGTCGGTAGCCGGAACTGCATTCAAAGCTGAACCCGACTGATCACGCTGTCGGCCAATCGGCCAACGGTGCTGCCTTTCTCCTTCTTTAATCAGCTCCTTGCATCATGGCGTTCCTGCTATATACTTTCCTGATGCTGTTCAGCATCACGCCGGAACCCGGCGGCATATAGCAGAAGGAGGTAGCCATGGCACATCACGGCGAACTCAACGTACCGATGTCGGACCTCATCAACTGCCTCTCCGATACAATTGACCTTGTCAGCCCCCAGTTGTCCGATCACCATCACCGGGTCGGGCGGGTTGCCTATGCCCTGGCCTGCCAGATGGATCTGTCGGTGGAAGAGCGGATCGATCTGTATTTTGCCGGGAATCTCCACGATATTGGGGCGCTTACCCTGACAGACCGGATCAAACTTCTCAGCTTTGAGGGGCTCGAACCGCACAATCATGCCGAAACCGGCGCCCTGCTTCTGGAAATGTTCAAGCCCCTTTCCGGTTTGGCCGGACTGGTCAGGTATCATCATGTCAAGTGGGCTGACGGCGCCGGAGAGGTGCGGCGCGGTTGCTCCGTTCCGCTCGGCAGCCACATTCTTCATCTGGCCGACCGCATATCGGTACTGATCGGTGTTATGGACGGCATCAACCTGCTCGTCAGGGTACCGGATATCCTGTCCCGGATCGAAAAGGCAACACCGGCGATGTTTTCACCCGCACTGGTGGCGGCGTTCCGTGATCTTGCCGGGCGGGAGTCGTTCTGGCTCAGCCTGGCCTTTCCCGGACGGAATCAGACATTTGAACGCCTGGGGCATGTCCGGACCATTGAGCTCAACTGCGAGGGAATTCTTGGCCTGAGCAGGATGTTTGCCCGCATCATCGATTTCAGAAGCCGTTTTACCGCAACCCATTCCAGCGGAGTAGCTGCCAGCGCCGAGGCCCTTGCCCGCCTTTCCGGCAAATCAACCTCGCAATGCGCCCAGATGCGGATTGCCGGCCTTCTCCACGATCTGGGGAAGCTGGCTGTCCCCGCCGAGCTGCTGGAGAAACCGGCCGGGCTCACCAGTGAGGAGCGGACGCTGATTCGCTGCCACACCTACTTTACCCGCCGGGCGCTGGAGAACATAGCGTCGTTCGAGAGTATTACGGCCTGGAGCGCCAACCACCATGAACGGATCGACGGACAGGGGTATCCTTTTCATGTCAGAGGGGGAGATCTTACTCAGGGGTCGCGGATCATGGCCGTTGCGGACGTATTCACCGCCATCACCGAGGATCGCCCCTACCGTGTCGGCATGGACCGGGCTTCGGCGCAAAAAGTGCTTTATTCCATGGTCTCACAATATGCTCTCGACCCCGATGTCGTTGATATGCTGATGAAAAACTACGAAGATCTCAACGGAATTCGCGCCGCTGCCCAGAACGAGGCGGTTCGCGAGTACGGAGAGATCAGTAGCAAGGTGGCGGCAATGGAGCAGTAGGACGCTGCCGACTGCTCCATTGCCTCCTTGCCCGGATTCCTGGAACGCTGCTGAACATCTGGAACATGCCTCCCTCGTTAATCACTTCCTGCTTCTCACCATCGGCAAAGGTGTTGCCACTTCCCAGCCCTGACAGCTGATGTCAAATGTATGTTGACGGTACTTCATCACAGGTGATACTTTTCAACGATAAATTGTTCGCTATGGCGTTGCTTTTATTTCATCTTTTTTCTCACTCAATCTCGTTGGCGCTCCGGAGGATGTACATGGTCAAGCTGCTATGGTCAGGTGTTGTTATGGTTATGCTGTTATCCGGCTGCGGGTGGGACGGCACTCCGACCAGGAAAAACGATTTTATCCCGCTGACTTCGATCGAGATCGTTGCTGATTCTCCCACCATTGCCGTTTCCCGGACCATTGCAAAAAACACCTCCACCACGCTGTCGGTGAAAGGCAACTTCTCCGGACTTTACACCAGCGATGTTACCGATCAGGTTGTCTGGACCAGCGATACGCCGGCCGTGGCCGGGTTCGCTGTCGCTTCTGTTCCGAATCGTGTCTCCGGTCTCATTCCGGGGAGCACCACCCTGACCGCAACCGTGGGGAACGTGACGGCCACATTCAACCTGACGGTAAGCGACGCCACTATCACGGAGATGACGATCACACCGGTTAATCCAACGATAACCAAGGGATCGAACATGCAATTCGTCGTGAACGGCACCTTCGTTGATCCAGCGACCTCGGATACAACGACTCAGGACCTGACCTTCGATGCCAGCTGGCTTTCGAGCGCGACCGAAGTGGCGACTGTCGGCGTCACTGCCGCCAACAAAGGGTTGGCACACGCCGTTGCGACCGGCACTGCGACGATCAGCGCGACCTTTGATGGTGTCACCCGCAGTTCCCTGCTGACCGTTACCGAACCGGTGCTGCAATCGATTGCAGTCACTCCGGCCAATCCATCGGTGCTGACCCTGTCCAGCGAGCCTTTCAAGGCTACCGGCACATATTCCGACGGATCGGCTGTCGATCTCACCTCACAGGTCGCCTGGAGCTCTTCCAACGCCGGCATAGCCACGATCGCCAGCAGCGGGACAGCATCAACACTCACGCAGGGAAATAGTACGATCAACGCCACCTTGGACGGAGTCAGCGGCAGTACAATCCTCAAAGTGACGGGAGGCAATTTGACCGGGATTGTTCCGTCAGTCGCCGCTATAACCCTGGTAAAGGGCACTGTTGCCCGCATATCCGCCACCGGGACTTTCAGCAATAGCACTACCCGGGATATCACCGGAGTGGTCGCGTGGTCGGCGGCCAATACGGCTGTGACGGTGACAGCCCCGGGGGGGAACCTGGCATGGCTGAACGCCTCCGCCGTGACGCCGACATCCGTTCCGACCATAATTACGGCGAAATACGGCACGTTCACCGCGACAACCACTGTGACGGTCACCGCACCAACGCTTCAGTCCATTGCAATTTCCCAGACCAGCCTGGACCTGACCGCCGGAACCAGCAGCCGCCTCACCGCGACCGGCACCTTTAAAGATAATAACGGCACGATAACGACCCAGGACGTGACCGCCAGTGCCGACTGGACGTCAAGCGCCGCTACAACAGCGTCGGTCGGCAATGCCGGTCTTGCCAAAGGGCGTGTGAGCGGAGCGACCGCTGGCTCCGGCTCTGCCACCATAACCGCTACGTATGGAGGCAAATCGGCTTCAACTGCTGTTACGGTCAGGACGCGAATCATCCAGAGCCTGACCATGTCGGGCCCAGCGAGTGCGGCTGCAGGCAATATGGTTTCGTTCACGGCAACCGCGAGCTACATTGATGGCACCAGCAAGGATGTTACTGAAGACGCAACCTGGACGATCGACACACCGAACGTCGCACTACTGGCTGACAGCCAGAACCAGCCGGGGCAGATCGTGGCTGTCGCTCCCGGTTCGGCAACTTTTTCGGCAAGTTTTGGCGGCATGAGCAAAAACGCGACAGTCATAATCCAGTAGGGCTTCATTTTGTCACACAGGTACGACATAACAGTCCCCTCCCTCTTTAGATGGCGGGGACTTACAAAAGGAAGGAATGCCATGAGAAGAACCATCCAAATGATAATTGCCCTCTTTCTGCCGGTCCTGCTCTGCGGACAGGTCAATGCGCAGCACTCGGGTCCCTATGTGGGGGCCTTCATCGGAGGAAACGCGCTGATGAAAGCAAAAAGTTCCGACGATAAGGGGACTTTCAGCCTCACGTTTGATCCGGCTCTGCAAGGGAACGCTGTCCTCGGTTGGGACCTTCCTCCGGGTAGCTCAGCGGGAGAGGGGCGGATAGAGCTTGAATACAGCCGGCGCAGTAATCCGCTTGACAAGGAGACGTTTGCCGAGGGGAGCTTCGCGGGAGGGGGGAACGTGACGGCGGAAAGCCTGCTGCTCAACTGTTATGGAGTTTTCCACGATAAAACCCTCTGGGCTCCCTATCTCGGGATCGGTGCCGGAGTTGTCCGGATCAAGGCTTCCGATCTTACGGTTGCCGGCCAACCGTTGAGCAACGACTCGGACGTTGTCTTTGCCTATCAGGTCGGGACCGGCATTGATATTACCCTGACGGATCATTTGAGCCTGGATCTCGGCTATCGTTTTTTTGGCAGCACCAGACCCCAATTCACTGAAGTCAACGGCCGCAAATTTTATATGGATTACCTCAGCCATAGCGCCGTCTTCGGTTTGCGGGTAGGATTTTGAAAAGAATGAAGTTTCCGGTTGTCTTGTTGAATCCGGGGTCCCTCTTTTTCGCGGGCATTGTCCTGCTCTTCACTCTGGCCTCAGCGGCCCATGCCCAGGAAAATTTCGCCACCTATCCCACCCTGCCCACCGGCTATACCTCCATAAAGGTTTTTGACAACCAGAAACGTTTTGTCGGCCGGATTCTGCCGGAGAAACGATACTGGGTTGCCATCGACCGGATTCCCGCTTTCCTGCAAAAAGCTGTTGTGGCGGTTGAAGACGCCCGTTTTTATGAACATGGCGGGATTGATATCCGTGGCATTGCGCGTGCCCTGGTGAAGGATGTAGTCAAGGGGAGGCTTGCGGAAGGGGGCTCGACAATCACCCAGCAGTTGATCAAAAACAAGTATCTGTCCGGCGAGAAAACCATCGAGCGGAAGTTTGACGAAGCCCGCATGGCAATGGAGTTTGAACAGAAATACAGCAAGAAACAGATCCTGGAGATGTATTTCAACGAGATTTATTACGGGAACGGCGCCTGGGGTATTGCCCAGGCGGCCCGGCTCTATTTCGACAAGAGTCCTGAGGAGTTGACCGACGCCGAGTGTGCCCAGTTGGCCGGTGTGCAAAAAAATCCTGCACGTTACAATCCGCTCGGTAAACCGGTCAATGTTACCGGCCGGCGGGATGTTGTTCTGAAGCGGATGGTGGATCTTAACATGATCACCCCCCGGCAAAGCAAGGCGTTGCGTGCCCATCCGGCATCCGTTGTCAAGACGGGGCAGGCCCCGCAGTACCTGGCCCACATCCGGAGCAAACTGGTCGAGCGGTATGGAGCGGAGATTACGGAGCAGGGGGGGCTGGAAGTAACCGCCGCCCTGGATCTGGACCTGCAAAAACAGGCGGAGCAGTATGTGCGTGAAGGAGTCAGGCGGGTTTCCCCCGATTTGCAGGGCGCCTTGGTCTGCCTGGACCCGGCCACCGGGGATCTCCTCGCAGCCGTGGGGGGAGTAGATGCCATCCAGAGTTCCTACAACCGGGCCTTTTCGGCCATGCGTCAGCCCGGTTCTTCCATCAAACCGCTGATCTATGCTGCCGCCCTGGAACAGGGGATTACCGCCGGGAGCATCTGGGATGATACGCCGGCAACCTACAACCGGGGCAATGGTGAAGTCTGGAAACCGTTGAACTATGGGCGCGAAGTCTACGGTGAGCTTTCCCTCAGGCAGGCACTTGCCTATTCCAACAATGTCATCACGGTAAAACTGCTGGAAGCGATAGGAGTCCCGTACTTTGTCGATTTTGCCGGGAAAATGGGGCTGCCGTTACGTGCGGACAATGGTCTCTCCCTGGCCCTGGGAACGAGTGAAGTTACCTTGAACGACCTGGTTCTGGCCTATTCTCCCCTGGCAACAGGCGGTGTTCGCCCTGAAGCAAGAACCATTATTCGTATTTATGATCGAGCCCGTCGGACGTGGAGCGAGAATGCCCCGGTTTCCACCCCGGTACTTTCTCCTGCCGCCGCCTTTGTCACCACCCAGATGTTGAAAGATGTCATGGTCTATGGCACGGCCAAGAGCCTGAAGAAATTCAGCCTGGCACATACGTCAGCCGGGAAGACCGGCACGACAGATGACTATCGGGATGCCTGGTTTATCGGCTATACGCCGCAGCTTGTAACAGGAGTCTGGGTAGGATATGACAAGCCCCGGCCAGGGGGAAAGGGTTTTACCGGCGGCGCAGTTGCTGCCCCCATCTGGGAACGGTTCATGCGCAAGGCCGTGGCATCGAAACCGGCTGTTGATTTTACCATGCCGGACACGGTCGTTTCCGTTGCCATCGACCCGACCACAGGTCAGCTGGCGACTCCCGGCTGTCCCACTGTCCGTGATGAATTCTATATTGCCGGAACCGAGCCGAGCGAGTACTGTAGCAAACATGGCGGGGTGGTCCAGCCGGTTTTGCAGGATGAATTATGACGTCACATAATTCCTCTGCCCATTTAGCAGCCAGTCGTCAAAGGTTTACCATGCGTCTTATTTGCTTCATCATTTCACTTGGCCTGTTTTTTTCTCCCTCGGTCATGTTTGCATCGGACGAAGAATTGAATTTCGGCCGCATCGCAGCCATCGACCTCCTCATGGATCTGGCTATTTCCAACAACCTCATTGCCGGCGGCGTTGTTGTTATCGGCAACCACGCCGGAATTCTTTCCAGTACCGCCCGCGGACGGCTCTCTGCCCGCCCGGATGCGCCGTTGCTGGATGATACGGCCATCTTTGACCTGGCCTCCCTGACAAAAGTGATTGCGACCACGCCGGCCGTAATGAAACTGCTGGATGAGGGGCGCATCACCCTGCAGGATCCTCTGGTGCGCTGGTTTCCGGAATTCAGGGGCTCGGACCGTGAAAACGTCACAATTCTCAATTTGTTGACCCATACGTCCGGGTTTACGGATTTTGACATGAGTGTGGAAGAGACCATGCAAACCGCAATCAGCAGGGCAGCGGCGGAGAGGGTCCGGCAGCAGCCGGGTACCGGCTTCAACTATGCCGATATAAACTTTATCCTCTTGGGAGAGCTTGTTAACCGGGTTTCCGGCAAGAAGCTGGATGCCTACTGCGCCGAAGAACTGTTTGCACCGCTGCTTACCCCCGAGACCATGTTTTTGCCTGCATTGAGCCTTGCGGACAGGATTGCTCCAACGGTGGGATTTGACGGCGGCACCGTACAGGACCGGAATGCACGCCGTCTAGGCAGCGTTGCGGGACACGCCGGCCTCTTCAGCTCCGCGCGCGACCTCTCCCGGTTTGCCCGCCTGATGCTCGACGGAGGCGAAATTGACGGCAAACGCATTCTCTCCGAACAGGCTGTAAAACTGATGACTTCCCCATTTTCCTGCAGAAACGGTTCCGTGATACGGGGGTTGGGATGGGATATCAATTCCCCCTTTTCATCGCCGAAAGGGAGACTCTTCTCGGAGGTCTCTTTCGGGCATACCGGGTACAGCGGCTCTTCAATCTGGATCGACCCGAAGCAGGACCTGTTCGTGATACTGCTGACCAATCGCCTGAACTATCGGGATATCAGAAAATTCAATCAACTGCGCAGCGACATCTCCACCATCGCCGTGGCGGAATTCCGGAAACCGGGAGACAGAACGATGGCGCAGACTGCTCCGGAAGCCGCGAAGATAGCAGCAGTTGATTATCAGCGAACCGCAACCCGAAGCATTCCCGTTGCCTCAAAAGGCATACGAATGGTAGCGGCAGTATCCGAAGTGCATACCAAGGCTCATCGCCACTACGGCAAGAAAAACGTCAAAAACCATCGACGAAAAGCAGCCCGGACCCGACGGGCATAATCCAACTCCACCTGCTTCTACTTTGACACCGAGCCATATCAACCGTGGGGCTTTCGCCTGGTTATAAGAGCGTCAATGCTCCAGATCCCGCCACCCTGGGTAGCGATGAACAGGAAAATGAAGCAGTACAGCACCGCCAGTTCGCCATTGTTCTGGAGCGGCAGCAGCGCCTTCGTTCCATGCGCCATCCAGTATGCAACGGCCATCTGGCCGCTGGTAATGAACGCCACCCAATGGGTGAACAGACCAATCATGATCAGAATACCGCCAAAAAACTCGATCGGACCCGCGACGTAGATAATGAACGCGGGAACACCTCCAGGCATTCCGCTCGGGAAATTGAACAGTTTCTGAGCTCCGTGCCACAGAAACAGGAATCCCGTAACGATCCGCATCAGCGCATAAACCTGGGAATTGTATCTCGACATGAACGTCTTCATGATAAACAACACCTCCCGTTTGTGACTCCGTAATCTATTCCCCTTTAGCAGGACGGTAGCGAAGCAATACGTTTCCCGAGGAAAACGTTTGCGTGTCAATAAGCGTTAACCCGAGCCTCTCGTTGAAGCCTTCCAACAGCGTCTTGCCGCTGCCCAGTACAACAGGATTTACGATAATCCGATACTCGTCGATCATGCCGAGTTTGGTCAAAGCCACTGCCAGGTCTGAACTGCCGAAAATTACCATGTCCTTGCCCGGTTTTTGTTTCAGATGAGCAACCTCTTCCGCAATATTTCCGTTTACGAGCGTAGTATTCTGCCATTCAACCTTTTCCAGCGTTGGAGAAAAAACAAATTTGGGCAGGCTGTTCATCCTCTCGGCTACTATCGGGTTGTTTGCAATTGCGGTCGGGGTCTGCCAGTACGCTGCCATCATGAGATAGGTAACGCGGCCAAACAATATCGCGTCCACGGAATCAAGAAGCTCAACGGCATAGTTGATAAATCCTTCATCCACGACATGCCAGTCCAGTTCCCTGTTTGGTCCTTCAAAGAACCCATCGACCGATATCATCATTTGAAAAAGTATGTTTCTCATCTCCTCCCGCCTTTCTCTTAGTAGTCATTTCTGGTCACAGAAGGCTTTCGCGCGCCTGCTGATCTCCTCCGGCGCCACGTCTTCGATATGTGTGGCAATTGACCATTTATGCCCGAACGGATCGGCAATCGAGCCCATACGGTCGCCCCAGAACTGATCCGAAGCCGGCATCAGCAGCGTTGCTCCTGCTGCAACAGCACTGTTCACGATGGCGTCCACATCTTCGACATAGAGCATGATTGATACGGCAGTTCCGCCTATCGTCAACGGGCTGAGCGCATTCCAGTCGGGATATTCATCGCTCAGCATGATCGGCGAGTCGCCGATCATGATTTCAGCATGCATTACTTTTCCGTCCGGGCTTTCCAGCCGCGAACACTCAATGGCGCCGAATGCTTTTTTATAGAACTCTATCGCCTTGCCGGCGTTCGTAATAACCAGATACGGTGTTACCGAGTGGTAGCCGTCCGGAATCGGTTTTGTCTTGGTTGCCATGATCTTTTCCTCCTTCAGTACTTCGTTTAATGTGCTTTTTAAGGGTAATAATAGCTTGGTTACTTATGAGATCATTTTAGTCTTTTGGTCAAAAAATGCAATATGCGGCGGTAAAGCAACAATCATTCTGTAAATTTGTCATCCCCTCATTGGGGTTCGCTATCTGATTACATTGTGAGATATGCCCGGCCTGTTTCCCAGTCCTCTGATATTTCCATCAACACTGCGCTGA
>JBAYTT010000154.1:0-9676 GCA_041675485.1 Pelobacteraceae bacterium
CTTCTTAATCAGCGCCACCGTATTACCAACAGCAAGGAGCCGGATTTTTCGACCCGCAACCTTTCTGAAATCCTGGCAGTGGCCGAGCAGTCATCCAAAGCCATGTCGCTGCTCCTGGGCGCGGTTGCCTCGATCTCGCTGATTGTCGGGGGAATCGGGATCATGAACATCATGCTGGTCTCGGTGACCGAACGCACCCGGGAGATCGGTATCCGGATGGCGATCGGAGCCAAGAAGAACGATATCCTCCTGCAATTCATGACCGAGGCGGTGCTGCTGACAATGCTGGGGGGAATAATCGGTATCGCTCTGGGCGCAGGGGGGGCAGTGGCTGTATCGAGGATGCTTGACTGGCCAACCCTGATCTCCTTTCAGTCCATCGCTGTCGCCTTTATCTTTTCAGCGGTCGTCGGCATCTTCTTTGGTTTTTATCCGGCTAAAAAAGCTGCCGGGCTCAACCCGATCGACGCTTTGAGGTATGAATAGTATGAACGACTGCCCGATGTGTCGCCGCTGGAATGACGACTCCGATCTCAGGATTGTGGAGCTGCCGCACTCCTACGTTATTCTTAACCGTGACCAGTATTTTTCCGGTTATACATTATTGCTAACCAAAATTCATGTTACGGAAATGTTCCATCTGGACCGTGCTGTGCGAACTGCTCTGATGGAGGAGGTCTCCCTCGTGGCGGAGGCGCTTTATAAAACATACGCTCCCGCCAAGATAAATTATGAGCTTCTGGGGAATATGGTGCCTCATATCCACTGGCACATCGTCCCGCGCTTCTCGTCTGAGCCGCTCTGGCCGCGCCCGATCTGGGCCGAGCCGCACGCGGAACGGCTTCTGGCGCCCGAGGAATATCTGCACCACATAGAATCAATCAGGAGTGCTTTGCTATGATCCGCTCATTTCTCCATACTCTTGATAACGGATTGCGGGTTGTCTGCGTCGAAATGCCGCATCTGCACTCTGCCGAGTTGGCAATCTACCTCAAAGTCGGTGGCCGTAACGATCCTCCCGGACGGGAAGGTCTTTCCCATTTTCTTGAGCATATCCTGTTTCGGGGAACTGCCGAATTTCTTTCATCGCTGGCTATCGAGTCAGCCTTCGAGATTATCGGGGGCGCCCCGAATGCGGCAACTGACGCCGAATCGACGTACTACTATTCCCGGGTACACCCGGACAGCATCAAGCGCGGCATGGAAATATTTGCTTCGATGCTGATAAAACCGCTTCTGACCGGAATTGATATTGAGAAGCGGATTATTGCCGAGGAAGCGAGAGAAGACCTGAACGAGCAGGGGGAGGAGGTCAATCCGGATACTATCGTCAGCCGGCTTCTCTGGCCCCGCCACCCGCTGGGAATGCCGACCGTGGGGACTCTCGAAAGTATCGCGGCGATTGAGCGGAGTGATCTCGAGCAGCATCTCCATCGCTACTACGTCCCTTCGAATGCAGTCCTGGTAGTCTCGGGGCCGGTAAAAAACCGTGCCGTCCTTGCCGCGGCACAGGCTTGTTTTGACGGGTGGGCTGATGAACACGTACCGGCCGCGAATCTGGTGACACTTCGCCAGTTCTCGCCGCAAATCCGCTGCGTACAGGATTCCGACAGCCAGATGAACCTGCAGCTGGCGTTCCTCGGTTTTGCCCGCGATGACCGCCGGTTTATGGCGCTGCGTTTTCTGCGGCGAATTCTTGCAGGGGGGGGGAGTTCGCGCCTGCATTTACGCTTGCGGGAGGAACTGGGAATCATTTATTCCGTTGACGGTGCGATCGGGGCTTACGATGAGACCGGCTGTCTGGCATTTGACCTGTCAACGGCTCCCGACACGCTGATCCGTGCGGTCGAAACGGCGCTTGAGGAGTTATTCCGCATTACCGTTACACCGGTTCCGGAAGACGAATTGGAGCGAATCCGCAATTCCTATATTTTTGACCTTGAATTTAGCAGGGACTCGGCTTATGAAATGGGCGGACGGTATGGGTGGGGCGAGCTGATGGGCGTCGTCAGGAGCATTGAGGATGATCAGAGTGAAGCCCGGCGTATCACCGCTGCAGAGCTGCAGGAAACCGCCCGGGTTCTTTTTGCTCCGGAAAATCTGCGTCTGGTAGCAGTTGGACCCTGGAAGCGCGGCATGAAGAAGGCGTTACGCGAACAGGTAGTGGCATATCAACAACGATTTTAACCGCCCCCTCTTTCTTCAAACGGTCAGCCGGTCCCGATCGAATTCTTTTCGGGTCCTGGTGATGCTTGAGATAACAGACGCAACTGTTTCATCCATGCTGCCGAATTGAAGGCCGATCCCGGGTGCATGACGGAGAATGCCCCACGGTTTTATTCTCCGGACTTCCGCCGGTATGTGGCAGCCAAATTCCGGAATCAAAATGGTAACCGGGTCTCCGATGCAGTATTTTTCAGCCTGCAAGTCAACGACGAACATTCCTCCCCAGGAAATATCAAGGGTAAACCCTCTTAATTCGACATCATTAAACGTAACAAGTGTGGAAAGGCAGACCGGGTGTCTCCGGAATTCGCGCAGTCGTTTGGGATTGTATTCCATGCAGGTTCTATGCAGGAAGTCGTCAAGATTCTTATCCTGTTTGGCGCTACCTGGCATTGTCATTGGCACGAGCAGGTTCCCCATGGTCCGTACCCGCAACGTCGGAAAAAAGTTGGCAAGGGTGTAGGCCACAATTTTTTCTTCACCCTTCGATTTGATGATGGAAGGGAGGTCTACCAGCATACCGCTGTACAGCCCCTTAAGTGCAGCATTTTCAGCCTCGCAGAAGCTGGCGCAGGGGACTGGGACGGCTCCGGCCTTGTTCAGGATGGTAGCCAGAGCTGCACGGGTTTCGTCAGTGTGTGAAACAACCAGTATCGGATGGATTGGTAATGGCATAACTACTCTTCGATCGAGAGGGAAACCATGAACCACTCTTCGTCAGTGGCAAATTTGAGAGTAATGTTTTCAAGATTGTTGCCTGATGAAACGACATAGTCGGTGCCGTTGACTACGGATGGAGTCGAGAGTTGAATATCTGAACCCCCTTTGGAGAGATGCTGCTTGAAAGAACCGGCGACCATATTGGCAATTTCACCCATGGCGTCATTGACGTCATCGTTTATTTCAGACACCTCCATGCCCAGCATCAAAGAAGTGAACGAGATCGCCAGCGGCCAGGGAATGTGGACGCTCACCAGTCCGTTATAGGTCCCGGCCAGGCCGACCATGGCAGTCAGGCATTCCTTGAAATGCGTTGTAATATCAATTTGAATCGGCAGATGCATCAGGTCTTCTACGCCGACCATGGTGATGAAAACATCCTGAACATCCTTGATAAGGCTTTTGATCAGCTCTTCCTCGGTTAGGTTGATTGCTGCGAGTGTTTCGGGTTTCATCGGCATGGAATACCCCCCTGTTGCTGAATAAAATTACCTTGTAATACAGTCCTGCATATCGGTCAGAAAAATAGTTCGTAAACTTCCACGAATTATCAGAACGGAATGTCTAGTACGCTGCATCCAGAACCGTCATCTTGATTCGGCCGATGATTGCAATAATAGGCGCCATATCTTCCGGAAGATGGCCCTCCAGCAATTTGAGGTGTGTCGGGTCGGCAGGAAACTGGTTGTAGGTTGGGTCAATAGAAACCCAGCGGTGCCCGATGAAACTTTCTGCCCAGCTGTGATAGAGAAATCCCTTTCCCTCCAGATGCACCAGTCCGGAAACAAATCGGGTTGGAATGCCGGCAGCCCGGGCCAGAGCTGTGTAGAGACGGGCATGGGTCTGACAGTTGCCACTCTTCGATTTAAAGCTGGCAACCGCACTACCGCCGTCATCTATGGTGTCTTTCAGCCATTCTGCCGTCCAGGCCGCCAGAATCTTCGCCAGTTCCTCCTGGCTTTTGACTCCCGTGGCAAGCAGCATTGCCTGAGCCTTGATTTCAGGAGCATCCGACTCAATCTTGTCAGCCGGTTTCAGGTGCGCTTCTGTCGGTTTTTCCGAAAGTGATTCGGAGGATTTCTGAACCAGAGAGCCGGTTTTAATGGCGATTCGACCATTGCCCCGTTTTTCCACCTGTTGCCCCCCACCCTGCAGTAGTGGCAAAGCCTCGTTCCATTCGCTGATCTCGACCGCCAGGCCGGTCAACTTTTTAGGATCCTTGAGTGGTGGCTGTACACGTACCAGGCTGAAATCATAAATCAGATCCTTTTTGGCCAGCGCCCAATCACTGATGAAAGCGCCAAGTGCTTTGGGCTGTTCCGCCCTTGTTGTTACCAGGCCTTCTCGTACCGACTCCTCAAGAGTATTTCCCAGCGCATCGACCCAGATATCATTGTTTACAAATGGATACAGGTTATTGCGCATCTTTAACGCGGGCAGGCCCTCGGTTGTTTTATCCTCGCCCAGAACCGTGATCTGGATCTCCTTGATTTTGATCTCTTCAGGATCGAATGCTTGAATCTTATGCGATGATCCTGCTGAGAATGGCCGCATAAGAGGATACAGATTCAGAGCAGGTCCGGGATAAACATCCCCTTTGAATTTGAGCATTCTATCGGTAATTTTGCCATTTGCATCACTTTTTATATGGATAACACTACTGCTGACCTTGCCGGTTACATGCGATGATGAACCATTTACGGTTTGCTCGACATCGAATGACCGAAGGGACAGGCTTTTTGAAACCAGGTAGGTTTCGCGCATCGACGCTTCCTTGGAAAAGCTCATAACCTTCATCCGGACACTTCCGTTACCCTCCATTCTATAGCCGTCATCCGATTTTTCAATGCGCTGACGATAGAAGCCGACCCGCTCATTGTTTACATAAATTCCAAACCAGCTTTCAGAGAGCGGCGGGACATCAATTTTGCCAAATGGGGCAGCCACGGCTGTCAAAGTGCTGCACATCATGAGTACGACTGCGAAAAATAATCTGTAATGCAGGTTCATAGGTAGTCCCTTTTGATGTGAATATGCAAGCGCCACTTGCCTTCAGAAGCCGTGTTACAGGCTGATGGCAGGTGGCGCGATGACCTTCGGATACTCGGTCACGTTAACTCAGGGTTCTTCGTTACTTTTTTTCAGTTGCCTTGTTTTGAACAGCTGCAATGGCATCTGGTGCGTATGCGGATATGTTTTCCGGATCGTGGAACTCGACCCGGTTTCTTCCATGGGCCTTGGCCCGGTAGAGTGCATCATCAGCCTGTTTGATAAAACCGTCCACGGATGGGGGCTGCTCAGTTGAAAACCAGGAAACGCCGAGGCTGACGGTAAGGTTGAGTTTGGCAAGCTGGCCGCTGAATCTGGTGTTCTGAACCGCCAGTCGAATTCGATCAGCGACAAAAACTGCTTCTTTGAGAGACGAATCGGGCAGGATGGCAACGAATTCCTCGCCACCATACCGGGCCGCACAATCATAGCTGCGCAATTCCTTCTGCAACTGCAAGGCAACCTTCTGCAGTACAACGTCCCCCTGAAGATGGCCAAAACCGTCATTAACCAGCTTGAAATGATCAATATCAAGCATGATCAGCGACAGATTTCCCCCCTTGCGGATGCTGCGTTGTACCTCTTTATCAAGTGCCTCCATCATGTAGCGGCGGTTAAAGAGTCCGGTCAGGTGGTCGGTGTTTGAAAGCTCTAGCAGCAACTCGTTGGAGCGTTTCAGTTCATCTTGCAGTTTCTTTATTTTAAGATGGACTTTTACCCGTGCGACCAGTTCCTCGTGATCAAACGGCTTGGTAATGTAATCACTGGCGCCCTGTTCAAGCCCCTTGATTTTTCGCTCCCGGTCGTTCATGCCGGTCAGGATGATGACTGGCACATCCTGAAGATCCGGCCGCGCCTTAAGCATGCTCAGGAATTTAAAGCCGTCGATGCGAGGCATCTCCAGATCACACAGAATAATGTCAACGGGAGACGAGAGCAGTTTTTTGAACCCTTCCAGGCCGTCTTCTGCTTCGTAATAGCGGGTGAAGAGGCTGAAAGACTCAAGGGTCCTGATGATTTGCTCCCGGACGGTCACCGAATCATCTATAATTAGTACGCTGGCGGACATAGTGCGGAAGTGTAGCCCAACTCCCCTTGAAACTCAATTAATAAAACGGCTATCTCTGCGGGAATTCGATTAAATTACAACAGTGGCTCCTGAGACAGGCGCTTCAACTCTGAAATTGTAGCACAGTAATCAGTCGTACCGAACACAGCACTGCCGGCGACAAAGACATCAGCACCGGCGTGGGAAATCCGGGCAATATTGGCGGGCTTGACTCCGCCGTCAACCTCAAGTTCGGCCTCTGAGCCGCGGCGGTCGAGCATCGCCCGTAATGAATGAATCTTCGGAAGGCATGCGTCAATAAAGCATTGCCCCCCAAATCCGGGGTTGACAGTCATCAGCAGCACCAGATCCAGATCCTCGATAATGTAATCAAGGGCACTCAGGGGGGTGGCTGGATTGAGCGAAACGCCGGCTTTTTTGCCAAGCGATTTGATCAGCTGTATGCTGCGGTGGAGGTGATTGGTCGCCTCGGCATGCACGACGATAATATCGGAGCCGGCAGCCGCAAAATCCGGGATATAGAGGTCAGGGTTTTCAATCATCAGATGCACATCAAGCGGCAGGGTTGTCACCTTACGGGCAGCTTCAACAATCAGTGGGCCGATGGTGATATTGGGAACGAAATGGCCATCCATGACATCGATGTGGATGTAGTCCGCGCCGGCAGCCTCAACAGCTCTGATTTCGTCACCAAGACGCGAAAAATCGGCGGAAAGGATTGAGGGGGCGATTTTTTTCATGCAGAAACTCCCTGTTTCATTATATTCGTTTGATTCGTGCAGCGAAGAAGCCGTCCATGCCATGGCGGTGAGGCCAGACTCTGAACATGCCATAAAATGCAAACAGCTCGCTCCAGGCTGGGAAAAGATCGTTCAAGTTTTCTAGCACGAAGTCGGGGTGGTGCAAAAGAAAATCCTCTACCACCAGTTCATTTTCCGCTTCTGATGTCGAACAGGTTGAATAGAGCAGCGTTCCCCCCGGCTTCAATCTGGTGGCGGCATTCTTCAGGAGGGTCTTCTGAACTGCGGCCAGGCGGGTAATGTCGCCGGAGAAGAGCCGCCATTTCGCCTCCGGATTTCGGCGGATAACTCCAAGCCCGGAACAGGGGGCGTCAAGCAGAATGCGATCGAAGGAGCCATCAGGAAAGGTGTCCGGTTGATGCAGGTCGGCCACAGATGTTGAAACAGAGCTGATTCCGAGGCGCCGGACATTATCCTGCACGAGTGTCAATTTAGAGCGGGAAATATCGGTTGCAATCAACTCGCCGCGATCATCCATTAACTGGGCGATGTGGCCGCTTTTGCCGCCGGGGGCGCAGCAGGCGTCCCAGACCCGTTCGCCCGGTTCGGCGCCAAGCAGTCGCCCGGCCATTTGCGATGCTTCATCCTGAACGGCGAACAGTCCTGCCTCAAAACCGGGAAGAGCACTGATGGTGTGACGCCCCGCGATTGCGATGCCATCAGGTGAAAATCGGCACGGAGCTGCTTCAATTCCCTGCTTTTCAAACTCCTGGAGCAGTTCATCCCGGCTGGAACGGAGTGTGTTGACCCGCAGCGTCAGTGGGGGTTGCTGTGATGACGCTTCTGCCAGTAGCCCGGCTTCGCTGACGCCAAGTTGCTCGATCCACTGTTCAACCAGCCATTCGGGCTGGGAATGCCGGGTGGCTATTGATGCGGCAGGATTGGTCGTGATGTCGGGAAAACTGATTGAGTCCCGCCGCCGCAGGTAGTTTCTCAATACCGCATTGATCAGTCCGCTGGTGCCGGGCGTGATAAGTTTTGCCAGGTTGACCGATTCATTGACGGCGGCCGATTCGGGAATGCGGTCGAGACAGGTCAGCTGGTACAGACCGATCCGCAGGATGACAAGCGCCAGCGGGTCAAGTTCGATCATCGGTTTTTCAAGCAACTGCTGGAGGATGTGATCCAGGGTCCCCTGGCGGCGCAGCACGCCGAATACCAGTTCAGCGTACAGGCCCCGGTCAGGGCCGCTTAATATGCCGTTGGAAAGTTCGATGTCGATCAGACGATCGGCAAAACCGCCTTCTTTCCTGATGCGCAGCAGCGTTTCACAGGCCGCTTGACGGGGATTCGCAGATGAGGTGCCTTTCGCGGCGCGTCTAATAATCATGTGTCCTCGAGATGTCTTCCAGTCGGTGGACACGTTCCGGAATGGGGGGGTGAGTGGAGAATAACGACATCATCCCGCCGCCGGTCAGCGGGTTGACGATGAACATGTGTGCGGTGGCTGCGTTTGCCTCCATGGGGATCTGTTGACTTCCCAGTTCCAGCTTTTGCAGTGCCCGGGCAAGAGAGAGCGGATTGCCGCTGATATGCGCTCCGGCGGCATCGGCGCCGAATTCACGCGAGCGGGAGATGGCCATTTGCACCAGCATGGCGGCAATCGGCGCCAGAATCGCCATGAAAATCATGCCGAGCATGCCGCCCCCTTCGTCGTCATCACTCCGTCCGCCGCCGAACATGGCACTCCATTGCGCCATATGAGCCAGATAGGTGATTGCCCCGGCAAAGGTGGCTGCCATTGTGGAGATCAGGATGTCCCGGTTTTTTACGTGCCCCAGTTCATGTGCCATGACGCCGGCCAGTTCCTCATCGGTCAGGAGCCGCATGATACCGGTGGTGGCCGCAACGGCGGCGTGTTCCGGATTGCGGCCGGTTGCAAAAGCGTTCGGGCTGTCGTCCTGAATGATATATACTTTCGGCATCGGCAGTCCGGCCCGCTCGGCCAGACGCCGCACTATGCCGAAGAAACGGGGATTGTCCTGCTCCTCGATCGGCTGTGCATTATACATCCGGAGCACAATCTTGTCGGAGAACCAGTAGGAGAAAAAATTCATCCCGCCGGCCAGCAGGAAGGCCATGGTCATGCCCCCCTTGCCGCCGATTGCACCGCCGATCAGAACGAGAAGTACCGTTAAGAGGGCCATCAGGAATGTGGTTTTTAGTGTGTTCATAGTGAAATTACCTCGAACAGTTGTACAATATGCCAGTTAAACCGGATAATAGAATAATAGTCACCATCGCTGAAAAGCGCAAGGGTTGGCTTCTGATATTGCTCTGGTCCTGCGTCAGAGGGTATTCACACTGCTTTAATTCGTAAATGTAAAAAAGCTCCCCAACGGTACGGCTTGTCGGGGAGCTGGTAACCAATAGTGGAGATCATAAGATGACGTTAGCGTGAAAGCCGCAAATACGGCATCCCTCCCGGAGTCAGTTCAATGGTTCCGGACACCGTAACTTTCTCGCCTATTCCATGCGTTGGGGGAGCAGCTGAAAAACCTGGCGGCACCGGGCCGGTTACGTACAGACATGCACCGCCGTCTTCAATCATCCAGTCAGAGCGCGTTGCCGGAACCGGCCCGCTGCAGCTGCCTTTCCATCCGGAAAAATGTGCGTCTATCGTTAACGGCCGCCCGGCAAAAAGTTTTGGCTGCTGCACGATCATGGCAACGGAAGCTGTTCCCGATACCGCAGTCTGATGCTCCGGAGCGACGTGGCAGGCTGTCAGGGGAGTGGTGAGAAAAAGCAGCACTCCGGTCAAGGCCATCCGGAATCCTTTTGATGTGTTTGCCATCATCGTCCTCCCGGGAGA
>JBAYTT010000155.1:0-9620 GCA_041675485.1 Pelobacteraceae bacterium
GCGGCTTCCCGTTTTGCGGCTCCAAAGATAATAAGGTCGGGCAACCCCTGGACCAAATCGAGCAAATGTCCGGCCATGCGAGAGAGACGGCCCCACTGACGACGGTGGAGCTTTTCGGAACCGCGGCCGATGAGGATCATAAAAAGGGGAATACACGGGGCAGAAAAAAGCAGCACCAGGCCGGAGCGCCACTCGGCTGGAACAATGATGATCAGAAACATGAGCGGGAGAATTGCCGCCAGGGCAAGTTGGGGGAGAAAGCGGGTAAAATAGTGTTCCAGCTCATCGACACCCTTGGTGACGGTTTCAATCAAGGGACCGGTTTCATCGCCTGCCAGGCCGACTGATCCCAGCGCCTGAATCTTGCGATACAGTTTACTTCTGACCGCCTGTTTGACTCTGGCTGCGGCGGCTGACGACCTGTTCTCCATGATATAGGTGCAGATACCGCGGGCTACGGCCAGTAGAACCAGCAGCAGGACGAGAGGTAAAACAGAAGAGCCCCCATCACCATTCATTACAACTCGTTGACAGGCCGTGGCCAGCAGGCGGGCTTGAAACACCACAAGAAGACCGATCCCTGCTGCCAGGGCGATAACGGCGAACAGGAGACCGCGAACTTTTACGGCTTCGGCAAACAACCACCGCTCTGCGCCGGTATCACGATGCGCGCTGCCGTCGGTACTCTCTTCAATAAGATCGGTCATAGACAGGCAAGGTCAGAACGCGGAGACTATTCCCATTCAATTGTTGCCGGGGGTTTGCTGGAAATATCATAGACGACCCGGTTAATTCCTTTTACCTCGTTGATAATGCGGCCACTGATGCGGGCCAGATCTTCATACGGCATCGGATACCATCCCGCGGTCATGAAATCCTTGGTCTCAACCGCCCTGAGCGCGACAACATACTCATAGGTACGGCCATCACCCATGACTCCAACGCTCTTGACCGGCAAAAACACCGCAAAAGCCTGGCTGATCTTGTCATAATGTCCCGCGGCATAGAGCTCCTCAATGTAAATGGCATCGGCACGACGCAGGATGTCGCAGTATTCTTTTTTTACTTCACCGAGAATCCTTACTCCAAGGCCGGGGCCGGGAAACGGGTGACGCCAGACCATCTGACGAGGGAGGCCGAGTTCTTCGCCAATTGCCCGCACTTCATCCTTGAACAGCTCCCTGAGCGGTTCAAGGAGTTTGAGTTTCATATACGCCGGTAACCCGCCGACATTGTGATGACTTTTTATATTATGCGCCTTGCCGGTTTTTGCACCCGCGGATTCAATGACATCAGGATAAATTGTTCCCTGGGCAAGCCAGTTTGCGTCAACAATCAGCTTTGACTGCTCTTCAAAAATATCGACAAACAGGCCGCCGATGATCTTGCGCTTCTTTTCAGGATCACTTTCACCAGCCAGAGCGGTCAGGAAGCGCTCCTCGGCGTCAACCCGGATTACCTTCACCCCAAGATTTTGCGCGAAGGTAGCCATTACCTGGTTACCCTCCCCCAGACGAAGCAGTCCGTTATCGACAAACACACAGGTCAGCTGATCGCCGATAGCGCGGTGGATGAGAGCTGCGGCAACCGACGAGTCAACACCGCCGGAGAGTCCAAGGATGACGGTGTCACTGCCGACCTGGCGACGGATTCGTTCGATGGAATCCTCGATAATTTGACCGGGAGTCCATCGTCCGGTACAGCCACAGACAGCGCGCACAAACGTATCGATGAACTGTTCGCCGCGTGGTGTATGGTTGACCTCGGGATGAAACTGCACTCCGTAAAGGTTTCTGCCGACATTCTGGATGGCACATACCGGAGCATTGGCAGTTCCGGCAACGACTTCAAAGCCGTCCGGCACGCGAGCAACATGGTCCCCGTGACTCATCCAGACCGGGCTTGAACCATCGACAAAGAAACCATCAAACAAAGGACCCGGTTGACCGACCGACAACAACTCGGCATGGCCGAATTCACGCTTGCCGGCCGGCACGACCTCACCGCCGAAATGACGGCTCATCAGCTGCATGCCATAACAGATTCCAAGCACCGGCACCCCGAGTTCGAACAGTTCCTCAGCCACTGAAGGAGCGCCTTGGTCATAGACCGAGCAGGGGCCACCGGAGAGAATGATCCCGTTAGGGGCAAACGTGCGAATTGCTTCCAGGCTCATGTCGAACGGATGCAGCTCGCAATAGACGTGAGCTTCTCGAACCCGGCGGGCAATCAACTGTGTGTACTGTGAACCGAAGTCAAGAATCAGAATTTTCTGGCTGTGAATATCAGACATAAGAACAACCTTTGGTTTAATTATTATTACACAACTAACTGTAAATTATAGAATACCGAGAGGGATTTCATTCAACAAGAAGACGAATCAGCACACCGCGACGAGAAATGCCCCGGATAGCTGGCCGGGGCATTTCTGTTTCAGGATTAGTTAGTTACCGACGCGATAGTTAGGCGCTTCCTTGGTAATGGTTACATCGTGGACATGGGATTCTTTGAGTCCGGCGCCGGTAATACGAATAAAACGCCCTTTATCCTGCATTTCAGTAATAGTGCCGCAGCCGGTATACCCCATCCCTGAGCGCAGACCACCGAGCAATTGATGAATATTGGCCGATAACGGTCCGCGCAGCGGAACCATCCCTTCAATTCCCTCGGGAACCAGCTTGACATCATCACCGACGTCGGACTGGAAATACCGGTCCTTGCTGCCATCTTTCATGGCCCCAATGGAGCCCATACCGCGATAACTCTTGTAGGTACGCCCCTGATAGAGGACCGTATCGCCAGGTGACTCTTCGGTGCCGGCAAACAACGAACCGATCATGATACAGTCGGCGCCGGCCGTAACGGCTTTGGGAAGATCGCCGGAATACTTGATACCACCATCGGCAATAACCGGAATGCCGTATTTGTGAGCCATGCGGGCACATTCATGAATCGCGGTAATCTGTGGAACTCCAACCCCGGCAACAATGCGGGTCGTACAGATCGAACCGGGGCCGATACCGACCTTGATGCCATCAGCACCGGCTTTGATCAGTGCCTCGGCCGCCTCGGCCGTGGCAATATTGCCGGCAATTATTTCCACGCCCGGAAAAGTTGATTTTGCCCGGACAACAGCATCCAGCACCCCCTGAGAATGGCCGTGGGCCGTATCTATGACAATAACATCCACCCCTGCCCTGATCAAAGCGTCCATACGGGCTTCCATCTCAGGTGTCGGGCCAACCGCCGCTCCGCACCGTAACCGCCCAAGACTGTCCTTACAGGCAAAGGGATATTTTTTTACCTTCTCAATATCCTTGATGGTGATCAACCCCTTCAAAAAGCGGTCGTCGTCAACCACAAGCAACTTCTCTACCCTGGTATGCTTAAGGATTTCCTTGGCCTGTTCAAGTGTAGTTCCTACCGCCACGGTCACCAGGTTGCGCTTGGTCATGCGGGCAGAGATCGGCAGTTCAAAATCGGTTTCAAAACGCAGGTCACGGTTGGTCAGAATGCCAACCAGTTTGCCGTTGGCCTTGGTGACCGGCACACCGGAAATTCGATAGCGCTGCATGATGTCAAGCGCTTCGCTGATTTTCTGCGTCGGGCGCATAGTGATCGGATCGACGATCATGCCGGACTCGCTCTTTTTCACCTTATCGACTTCATACGCCTGGGCCTCGATTGAAAGGTTCTTGTGAATAATGCCAAGGCCGCCCTCACGAGCCATGCAGATAGCGGTACGGGCTTCCGTGACCGTATCCATGGCCGCACTCACCAGAGGAATATTCAGCGGTATGTTTCGAGAAATTCGGGTTGCAAGGTTGGCATCGCGGGGGAGAATGATTGAATGGGCAGGAACAAGCAGGACATCATCGAAGGTCAACCCTTCGGTCAGTTTGTCATAGTGCATGGACAACTCCTTGCGGATGATAATTTTAAAGAAGTTAGTACAGCGTACCGGTCAAGTCAAGGGAAATGGTCAGGACGTACTGTATACTTTTTTGACCGAGAACAGTATCGGATATACCTAGTTACACAAATTCGTAAAAGAAAAGTTACCGCTATTTTTGACGACAATTTAGCGGTAACTTTTTTATTTATCGAACAATTGCATCGCAATATATAAACTTATTCTTTCATTAATTCCAATCACACGAAAAACAAAATCAGCAATCAACGTGGAATAAACTCTTCCCTGGAGGTAATCCGGCCGAGGGTTGCAACAATCAGCTTGGCGGCATCCTCAAGATCGGCCAAGGAAACCGTCTCGACCGGGGTATGCATATAGCGAAGCGGAATTTTTACCAGCGCTGTCGCGACTCCGCCACGCGAAATCTGCATAACGTTGGCATCAGTGCCGGTGGCACGTGGGGTAGCGGTGTGCTGGATCGAAATCTTTTCTTTCTCTGCCGTTTTCGACAACAGTTCAAACAGATGCGGATTGATATTGGCTCCACGGGCAAGAATCGGCCCCTTGCCCAGCGCAACCTCACCGTTATGCTTCTTTTCCACATCCGGCTGATCGGTTGCAAAATCAACCTCGACGCAGATGCCAACATCCGGGTTTACCGTATAGCAGCTGGTCGTGCCGCCACGGAGACCGATTTCCTCCTGAACCGAAGAAACACCGTACAGGTCAACGGCAAGCTTTTTTCCGGAAGCGGCCACCAGTCGGAGCACCTCGGCCACCACAAAACAGCCGGCCTTGTCGTCAAACCCGCGCGAAGCGACCCGGTCGCCGTGCAACCGGGTAAAGACGCTATCAAAAGTAACCGCATCCCCTACCCTAACCAACTTCTGCGCATCTTTCTTGTCGCTTGCGCCGATATCAATATACTGCGATTCAAGCTTGACAACTGTCTCACGATCCTTGTTGTCCATAAGATGGATCGGCTTCTTGCCGATCACCCCCGGCAGCGCACCATTCGCAGTATGGACCGCAACCCGTTTACCCGGCGTCAGATGGGCATCCACACCGCCGACAGCAGCAAAATACAGGAAGCCTTTGTCATCTATGTACTTGATCTGAAGCCCGATCTCATCAGTATGGCCGACTATCATCACCCGCGGGAGATTCTTCCCCTTGCCGCTGACCCGGGCAAAAACATTCCCCATGACATCGGTTGTCATCTCGTCACAAAACGGGGCTACATAGTCACGAAACACACGCTGGGCTGGCTGTTCGTAACCGGAGGGACTGGGGGCATCAAGGAGCTGTTCAAGGAATTTCAGTGATTCTTTGCGCATCGTCACACCTCATGGAGAGAATAATTTAAATCTTTAATAATCGAACAGATGAAGCTCGTTTCTTCGTTACATACTTTAAGCTGTTCCTTCTTAAGAGTGCTATCCGGAACAATCCGCATCCGCACTCCACGCTCAGCCTGACTCTGAAGAGTACTCCGTTTCACACCCACCACGTCCGACAGCCGCTCCGGGTGACAAGAGACGGTCACACACTGGCCGGCCGGGACAAAACAACAGATAAGATCCGCATAGAGTTGTGAACGAACCAGCTGCCCCAGCGCGGGGTGCCAGCAACCGGCCACGATACTTTCGGCATCAAGACCGTGATCCGCCTGCAGTCCGATGCGGATAACCGGAATATCCGCCTGCATGGCGCGTTGGAGAAGCAGTTTGCAGAGAGATATCCCGCGATCGAGAGTCATCGGGATGAAATCTCCGGCCGCAAAACGCCGCGCCAACTCCGTTCCCTGCAATACCACCGTCGGATAGATGCGAAGAAAATCCGCGCCGGCAGAAATGACCTGTTCCAGAGAGGCGAGAGAAGAAGCGGGCGAATCAGCGGGAAGTCCCGGCATAAGCTGGGCTCCGGCCTTGACTCCCCTGCTCTTGATGCAGCGAATGGCGTTCAAAGAATCTGCTGCTGAATGGCCACGCCCTGAAGCAGCCAGGACCGCGTCATCCATCGACTGAACCCCGAGTTCAATCGTGCGGACGCCCCTCTCTAACAGCCACCCAACATGATCGGAATCAATATAATCAGGACGGGTTGAGATTCTGACCGAGCTAACCGTGCCGTTTTTCAGAAACGGCTGGAGGGGGGCCAGCAGTTCCACCTGAATTTCTTCCGGAAGCGCTGTGAAGGTGCCACCGAAAAAAGCCACCTCCAGTGGGCGGCAGCCAGCCGTAGACCGCCAGTGATCAATTTTGGCACATATCTGTTCAGCGGTAGGGAGCGTGCCAGTCGCTCCGGAAATTGCGCGTTGATCGCAAAATACGCAGGTGTGCGGGCATCCCTGATGACTGATGAAAAATGGGACCGTAACCGGCTTCACTCCGCCTGCCTTCGTAACGTGTGCATGGTATTGAGAGCAGTTGCCGCTGCAGCCTGTTGGGCAATTTTCTTCGATTTCCCCTGGCCATCCCCGGCGATTTGGCCGTCAATCACAATTTGAAACCGGAACAGCCGATCGTGCGGAGGGCCTGATTCTTCAATAAGCCGGTATTCCGGAGGAAGGTAGCCGTTTGATGAGAGATATTCCTGCAGTTCACTCTTCGAGTCGCGTCCCAGGACAAGCAACTCAGGAGCAGCAATCAGCTTTTCAAAGAGCCTTTCAACCAGGGCGTGCGCTGCCTGAAGTCCGGCATCCCGATACAGAGCGGCAATCAGGGCCTCCAGAACATCGGCAAGGATCGAATCCTTCTCTCTGCCAGCGGTCTGTTCCTCTCCACGTCCGAGAAGGATAAAGCTCCCGATTTCCAGCGCTCTGGCCCGATCAGCCAAGACATCCTGACCGGCCAGACGAGAGCGGAGTTGCGACAAGGCACCTTCATTCCAATCAGGATACCGCTCGTACAGCATTTCGGCCAACAACAGCCCCAACACCGCGTCTCCCAGAAATTCAAGACGCTGATAGTCCCCTCCACCATCGCTTCCATTGACTTCGTGCAGATATGAAGGGTGTGTAACCGCCTGAACGAGCAGACTCTGATCGCGGAACGTGTATTCCAGCAGCTGCTCCAGTTGTTGAACGTTGGTAGTCATAATCCCAAACTATAGCCACCCGATCAGGATTTGGCAACCGAAAGTCGTTGGATAAAGGAAGGATGTGGGAATTTAAGTTGATAATTCAGGGGCGCTTCCCTATAATTCCCTTTTTAAATTCATTGCAAAACCGACAATGGGATTCAGGGTATTGCACGTGGGCTATTTCATTACATTTGAAGGTGTTGAAGGGTGTGGCAAAACCACCCAGATCAAACTGCTGGCCGATTTCCTGTCTGCTCGCGGCATACGTACGCACCTCACCCGCGAACCGGGTGGCTGTCCGATTGCTGACAAAATACGCTCAATCCTCCTGGATGCCGAAAACCACGCACTTTCACCTCTGGCCGAACTGATGCTGTACGCCGCAGCCCGCGCCCAACATGTCACCGAAATTATTACTCCGGCGCTCAATGAGGGCACCATAGTGCTCTGTGACCGTTTTTGCGATGCAACGGTGGCGTATCAAAGTTTCGGGCGTGGTATCGACCGGGGTGTCATCGACACGCTGAATCATCACGCATGTCAAGGGGTCTCGCCAGACCTGACCGTTCTTGTCGACTGTGATCCAGCGCTTGGCCTGGAACGGGCACGTCGCAGGATCGAGGCGACCAGCGGTCCCCGTGAGGAACGCTTTGAACTGGAGGCGCTGGCCTTCCACCATCGGGTTCGTTCCGGCTACCGGCAACTTGCAGCCGACGAGCCAAAGCGTTTTTTGGTCATAGACGGTTCGAAAAGTATCGAAGAAATCTTTGCCGCTATTTCTACACAGGTTGCAGCGCGGATTCCGGAGGCAGCGCATGCCGTTTGCTGACATCCAGGGACATGACCGGATCATCGAAGTTCTGCGACGCTCCCTGCGCAATGGCAAAACCGCGCACTCCTATCTGTTTGAAGGGGTCACGGGATGTGGCCGGAAAAAGACTGCCTTGGCACTGATTCAAGCGTTATTCTGCACCTCCCTCCCGGATGATGCCTGCGGAGTTTGTCCCTCATGCCGAAAAATTGAGGGGGGCAATCACCCTGACATACACCTGATAGCACCATTGCCGGATAAGCGTGACATCAGTATCGAACAATTGCGGGAGATGCAGCACGATCTGTCTTTGCGACCCTATGAAGCCCCGCGCAAAGCGTGCATAATCGATCCGGCCGAACGGATGAGCGTCAGCGCAGCCAACTCACTGCTGAAAACGCTGGAAGAGCCGCCTGGAAATGCCCTGATCATCCTTCTGACCGAAAATGCCGGGATGCTGCTCTCAACGGTCCGTTCGCGCTGTCAGCTGATCAGGTTTGCGCCACTTTCTCCGGAACATGTAATTTCACTGCTTGAGAAAGGCGGAATGGCACCTGAAGCTGCCACACTTGTTGCCCCCATGTCAGGTGGCAGCCTGCAAAGAGCCCTGGAACTCGACAATGAAGCGCTGGTCGCACGCCGCGAGGCGGTATTGTCCAGAGTAGGCCGTCTGTCCATTAACCAGATTGCAACCGTATTTGATGCCGCCGAGGAATTGTCCGGCAACCGGGACGCTACACTTGAGCTCCTTGACATGCTGCTCTCCTTCTTCCGTGATGCGGTTCATCTGGGAGCCGGCAACGATGATATCGTCAACCGCTCGGTCAGGCCTGCAATCGAATCCATCGCAACGCGACGTTCTTTTCCGCGCAACCTGGAGTTGCTGGAACGAATCCATGAAACAAGGCGCGACGTTCAGCGCAATGCAAATCCAAAGCTTGCTCTGGATCATTTATTTATGGCTATGGCCGACGGTTGCAGATAAGCCGTTATAACCCCACTATTTTCCCCTCATATTTCAGGAGGTTTTTTTGTCACATATCGTAACGATTCAATTTACCAATGCCGGCAAGTTGTATGATTTCGACGCCGGATCGCTTGAGCTTGCCAAAGGTGACCACGTTGTCGTCGAAACTGAACGTGGCGTAGGAGTCGGGCAACTTGTCAAACCGCCTGTAGAAAATGATTCCGCTGCAACCGGTTCTCTGACGCTTGTCAAGCGCAAGGCTACCCCCGAAGATATGGCAACGGTTGAACGAATTACTCAGAAGGAACAGGAAGCGTACAAATTCTGCGTCAATCGGATCATTGAACGCAACATGCCCATGAAACTGGTACGGGTCGAATATCAGTTTGACAGCAGCAAGGCGGTCTTTTTCTTTACTGCCGATGGCAGGGTCGATTTCCGGGACCTGGTAAAAGATCTGGCCCACTCTTTTCATACCCGTATTGAAATGCGCCAGATCGGAGTACGCGACGAAGCCAAAATGACCGGCGGCATCGGCATCTGTGGCCGCGAACTCTGCTGCAGTTCCTGGCTGCGTGAATTCCAGCCGGTTTCAGTTAAAATGGCCAAAGAACAGAATCTGGCGCTCAACCCCAACAAAATTTCCGGACAATGCGGGCGTCTGCTCTGCTGCCTTGATTATGAATACGAAACCTATTGCTGCCTGCGCAAGAACTTTCCGAAATCCGGCAAACGGGTCCGCACCGTCAACGCAGTCGGAGTAGTCGATAAAGTCAATATCCTTACCGGAAACATTACGCTCAAACTTGATGACAACAAGATAATCGTCATCAAGCGGGATGAAA
>JBAYTT010000156.1:0-9615 GCA_041675485.1 Pelobacteraceae bacterium
GCTTGCAGGCCCCACCATCCTTAAAATCACGCAAGTTCTCGAAACCGCCCTGCCTCCGGTACCGGAAGAGGGCAAATACCTCGCGGCATTCAACATCGACACAGGCGCCATACCGTTCCAAAAAGAGGTCCACCTCTCCATCCCGGTCCCGAATGGCTTTGACCCTGACACCCCGGTATTCGTAGCTAAACCACGCGAGCAGGTCAACGCCGACGGCACCATTGAAAAAGTCTATGAAATCATCGACAGCACCAAAATCGTGAATGGCCGGATCACCACCGCCAGCCCGCCGTTCGACGGTATCTGGGGTTTCGGCATCTTCTCCTTTATCTCCTTTCCCTCCTCCAGCTACCAAAACCAGATGACCAGCTATCGTGCCGTCGTCTCCGGCACCACCTATCGCGACATGGATGGCGACAACACCTACTCATCCGGCGACCTGCCGGTCTCCGGCGCCCTGGTCCGCGCCCCCGGTTCCGGCTTTGTCGCCTATTCCAAAACAAACGGCAGCTATGCCACAACCGTCAGCATGGTTTCCGATACCAGCGTGCTCTGCAAGAAGTTTCAGGCCACCGCCACCCATCCGCTGACCATGTACAGTAAAACCATGCCCAGCACCGTATGCCAGTCACCCTACAACATAAAACAGCTCAACTTCAAACTGGCGGACAAAGACAGCACCATCCCCGACAAGACCCCGCCGCTGATCAACATCAATCTGCAAGTGGCCCCCGGCCAGCCACCAGAAGCCAAATTCACCGCCGGGACCGTACCGGCGGGAACGGATATCCTGATCCCGCTCACCATCATCGACCAGGAAATGGGCACCGTCACCCTCACCATCCAATCCCCCGGCGCGGAGTTTCCTCAGCCGGTGCAGTTGAACCAGGAAGGCTACGGCATCCAGACCCCTATGAGCGGCGACAAACCGGCCATCCTCCGTTATGCCTATACCCCACTCCTCACCGACCCGATAAAAGGGAGCACGACAGCATACTTCCGCCCCGGCCAGACCGGTGTCTATACCGTTGTCGTCGAAGCCAAAGACATCGCCGGCAACAAAAGCCGCACCCAGAAACAGATCCGCGCCGTGAATCCGGGAACAACACCGGGAGGCATCGACGGCGCACCGACCGTGGACAAAATCACGCCTGCGACCGGCGCTGAAGATGTAGCCATTAATACCACCATCACCGTCTACTTCAGTGAACCGGTGGATAACGTCACCGATACCACCTTTACACTCATCGACACCGTCACCGGCCTGTCAGTCCCATCCACGGTAACAAGCAACATCGAAAACGGCAGGATGAAAGTTGACCTTACGCCAAAGGGGAACCTTACCTACAGCCGGAAATACCAGGTAAACCTGACCCAGGGAATCACCGACTCGACCCCCAACCCTTCAGCAGGCAACACGCTCCTGCCGCTGAAGAACCCGCTCACTGCAACGTTCACGACCAAGGTTCCCAAAGCCTACGATCTTTTACCTGGCGAACAGTTTGCCGGAGGGAGGGACATATCACTTTACAGCAACGCAGACGACGAGAGCGTCTACACCCACGTTTCCGCAATGGATATGGGCTGGAAAACAGCTGATGTCACCGATCCATCGAGTCCTTCCATAACCTATACGCAATCACCCATCAATCAGGACAACTTCCGCTACACGGCGGTGGAACCGCAACAAAAGATACTCGGCATCACCGAGAGCTTACTCAACTCGAAATATGGCTATGTCAGATTCTACGACCTGGCAAATCCCCAAACTCCCAAAAAAGTCGGGCAGGAAAAACTCGCCGCAGAATACTCCGGAGTTCCCAGTCGCTTGGCCATCTCCGGCAAATACGCCTATGTAGCCACCGTAATGATCGGCCTGCAGGTAGTGGACATCGATATTGCCAAGGAAAACGTCACAACCGGCAGGATGTCTACAGGCGCGGCCATTGTCGGGGTATTGGATACCCAGGGAGATAATAACAACCAACCTTGGGATATCGCGCTCTATGGTACCGGCAGGGGGCTGCTCACTACCTCCAAAGGTTACCTCTTGACCCTGGATTTAAGCACCCCCCAGGCTCCGCAGATCATGAACAGCTTCCATCCGACAGGCTACGCAGCCAGCCGCGTCGCCGTTGCTGCCGAATACGCCTATACCGACACCGACAACAGCAATCGCACCATGGATCTGGCAGTAACCAGCTCTCCCACTGGCAAGATCAATACCGTGGATGTCAGCGACCTCTATAATCCAAGTGTGATCGGCACGGCTAAAAACGAGAGCGGCACCGATGCACTGGCCTATGCCAACAAGATCACAATAAACAAGGCAGCCGGACTGGCCTTCATCGCCACCTTCAACTCCGTCCAGATCATAGACATAAAAGACCCCTACAATCCGAAGCTTCTCAACGAGATAAAGCAACTATCCACCGAAGGCGGAAGCATGATACCTATCGGCGCAAGTTATGGTATCGTGGAAAAAGATGGCTGGCTGTATCTGGCTGATGGCAAGCAAGGTCTGAAAGTGATTCAGCTTGTAACCAGGCCGATTGACATACTGCGCATCAATCCGATAGAAATCGACGACACCGGCCATTCCATGAACGATGCCGTGATAACATACCGGGTAAATAGCAAGGACTTGGAGATCCTCTCCGGAGAAGTGAATATTTACAAAAACGGCATAAGAATACTCAACCTGCCATCAGGGACAGGGCACACTGCATCCGTCACCATTCCCAAAGGCCAGGCATTCGATGTCAACAGCAAATACGAAGCGGAAGTTGTGATAAACAAAATGAGCGCCGATGTATTGACCAGCTACAAGGCGCGTATTCCGGTGTTTAATGTCAAGCCGGTCATTACCACTGTGAACGATGTGACCATTGACCTGGATGGCTATACCCTGAGTGATATCAAAGTAAATTACACAATTAATCCGCAGAGCTATCAGGCAACCAATGCAAATGTGATTCTGCTTGAAAACGGCATTGAAATAAAATCTGCCTCAGTTCCAACGACCGGAAGCGGCAGCGCTGTTTTTGCAAAGGGGATGAAGCTGGATATTAACAAGAAGTACGAAGTGTCTGTGCTGATCAACTACAATTTACCGAATATGAAAGAGAGTGAGAGGAAGGAAGTCAAAGTAAACTTTATTGCAAGTTGCAAAGTGAAGGATGGTGGGTTACTGGTTAATTTGCCAAATGGCGCACGATCAACAGATGGAGGTTCGTGTTGTTATCAGGGTGATTTGCAGAAGTATTTTCCTATAATTGATTTAGGAAAGTGTCCAAATAGGGTGCAAAATTATTCATGGGAAACCGAGTATGACGGTTGTACAAATGTACCCAATAATCCTGCCGTTGGAAATGGCTCACCGTTTTCAAACGCTGATCGAACTGGCGCTTGCGATGAGCATGATCGATGTTATCAGAAATGCAGTCAGAGTTTAGATGAGGGACGTTTAGCTTGCGATGAACAATTTTTGCAAAATGCGCTAAAAATATGTGAGAAACTATCTGATGGTCCCATAAAAAATGACTGTGTAAATTGGGCCAACGTGTATCATGATGGATTAAGAGCATTAGGTGCTAATCCGTATAAAAATAGGCAGTTGCAAGTGTGTAGTTGCTGTAATTAAGAAACCAATATCAGTAATTTGTCCGATTGGAGAACGAAAATGTGGTTTAAAAAGGGAGCATTCATAGGGCTTATTGCAACGATCCCTCTTGTTTTACTTTGTGCGTTGCTGTTTCGTTTCCCTGTACCATTCGCTGGATATATGAGCGGTTTAGGTGCAATCTACCCGGCATTAATCGCCATTTTTTTTTATGGCGTACTTTTCGGTGGATTCATTATTCAAGCACTACTTGGAGGGATCGGAGGATTACTTGCGGAGCATTATTCTGCACATGATAAACACAACATCAAGATTCTTTGCATTATATTCTCAACAATTGGGGCTTTCTTGGGTGTGTTGGCCCTCGCTATACTCGATAAAATCATTGGGCCTTGGTAAACATTAGGGAACGGATATCCTGATCCCGCTCACCATCATCGACCAGGAAATGGGCACCGTCACCCTCACCGTCCAATCCCCCGGCGCGGAGTTTCCGCAACCGGTGCAGTTGAACCAGGAAGGCTACGGCATCCAGACCCCGATGAGCGGCGACAAACCGGCCATCCTCCGTTATGCCTATACAGGTTAATGCACCCAGTGGGGTTGAGATGGAATCGCCTTCGTTAAAAATGTGTAAATCAGATAAATCTATTTCTTTACTAGAAATAAAGCCTGATTCTACTAACTCGGTAACATGGCGTGGTGAAATTCATCCGAAACATTCAATTATTGATAAAATTACCAAAAAATTTGACAGAGATAGAGTAATACTTGATGTAACAATCAAGGTTCCAAAAACTGATCGCTATTTTAATGGAAAGATCAGGATACATGTGAGTTTTGATTATTACGATGATCCAACAGCAGACCCTAATCAATTTAAAGCTTATGGCTCACATGATGAAATTATTGAAGTTGGTTCAGCGGATTTGGATAAATAACTTGCCTTCAACCTTCAGGAGAATAACCGGCGGCAACGGCAAGATCAACACCGTGGATGTCAGCGACCCCACCAACCCCGTAGTGATCGGCACGGCAAAGAACGAACAAGGACAGGATGTAATCACCTTTGCCAACGAGATCACACTCAGCAAGGACGCCGGCATGGCCTATGTCACCACCTCCGGCTCGGTGCAGGTGTTTGATGTGAAAGACCCGTACAACCCGAGGCTGCTCAACACAATAAATCAGTTGCCAAACGAAGACGGAAGCATGACTCCGATCGGCTATATCCCTGCTATTGTTGAGAAGGGTGGGTGGGTTTATTTGGCTAGTCAGGGTAAAGGAATGAGAGCGCTGGGTACTAACACCAATGACATAATTGTATATAACGAGAACAATAATCAGGTTCCCGAGATAGGATACAGCAAGGGCGGAGAGGATGAGCGTCGTTACTACGTCGAGATTAAGTTTGAGGATCCCGATATCACTTGTAGCAACGACGATCTGGAAGGTAGTATGTCGATCAAAACTCGTAAGGGCGCTGTTGTCAATCCTTTGTCCGGCATTGATCATCCTACGAAGTATCTACTGTCTTTCCGCAAAGGTACAGATGGTAGCTGTTATGCTGATTTTAAAAAGACGGCAACGTCACCGGCAAACAAACGCTTTATCGCGACCAACTTTCCAACTGCGGATTTGAATTTGACCACACCAGACGGGACGACGATAGCGCCAGTATTTGGCAGCATCGGCACGAAGGCGGTTTTCGAGTTCAGCAACCGCTCAGGGAACCTCTAAGGAACCTCTAAGGGGACGTTGTTAAGTTGGTTGACTTGATGATTTTCCTATGCTAATGTCCCTGCTATGCCAAGAACAGCCCGTATCGATATTCCAGGTCTTCTCCAGCATGTGATGGTTCGCGGCATCGAAAAGCGAGACATCTTTCTCGATGACGATGACAAAGCGCTATTTCTTGAACGCTTGTCGAAGCTCCTCATCGCTACCGGAACCGATTGTCTTGCCTGGGCGCTCATGTCCAACCATTTCCACTTACTCCTGCGACCCCAATCGACCAAACTTTCAGTATTCATGCGTCGCCTGTTGACAGGCTATGCAGTCGTCTTCAATCTGCGGCATCACCGTAGCGGTCATCTCTTCCAGAATCGCTACAAATCCATTGTTTGTGAGGAAGATTCTTATCTTCTTGAGCTGGTTCGCTATATTCATCTCAACCCCTTGAGGGTTGGTCTGGCTGAATCGCTTGAAGTCTTGGATTCGTATAAATGGTCGGGGCATGCCGTTATTATGGGAATGGGAACATGTGTGGGCCAGAAAGTGGAAGAGGTGCTCCTGATGTTCGACGTAAAAAAGGGAAGCGCGCGTAAGAAATACCGAGCATTTATAGAGGACGGAATTAGTCAGGGAAAAAGGGATGAATTGGGTGGCGGCGGATTGCGGCGGTCCCTTAAATTGTCCGGATCAGAAGAGTATGAAGCGTACGATGAAAGAATTCTCGGCAGCGGGAGTTTTGTGGAACAACTGCAACAGGAGACGCAAGTCCTCGGAATAAAGCCCAGCAGTGTATCTCTGGAAGAAATTATCCTGAGCATCGCGCACATATTTTCTATAGAACCGGCGTCACTGCGGCAAGGGGGCAAACGCAAAGAGCTTTCCGACGCCAGGGGGGCATTATGTTATATTGCCGTCATCAAAATGGGCGTTAATGGGGCTTCGGTTGCGCGAATGTTGAATATCAGCCGCGCCGGAGTCAGTTTGGCAGCACGGCGAGGTGAAGAGATATTTAAGATGAACCCGGAGTTGCATAATATTGTAGCTAGTTTGCAAAATTAACAACGTCCCCTTAGGCTTCCCAAATTAACAACGTCCCCTTAGGCTTCCCCTTAGGCTTCGCGACGAGGAGGGTGATCACAACGATGATGGAGATGATGGAGAACATACGTGCGGTGAGGAACGTGGCGATGACGAACGGGGAGACAGTGAAAATAAAGCGGTAAAAGACCGTTAGACTGAACTCCTAAACCTTGAATCGCCCCATTTCATTCTGAAGAACTTCAATCTGCCCGATGAGTTTCACCAGGACCTCGTCCATGACCAGGGTTGAGGTGACGTGTGTTTCGGTCGATTCTTCAATATCCTTGAGTGATTCACCGATTTTTTCGGAGTTGAGCGACTGGAGCATGGATGCTTCACAGATCTCCGCAACCATGACGTTGATTTCTTCGTTGGCATTTACAACCTGCGAGGCTGAATTCTGATGGTTGTTGATGGAGTGCATTACATTCCGGGTGAGTTCTCTCATTCGCTCAACCGCCGAGGTTATCAGCTCGCTGCCGTGGCTCTGCTCCTGGGTTGCGCGAGCAGTCTGTTCCACCATTTCGGCAACCCGGTCCATTGCCAGCTTCATGGCTTTGCTTGCCTCTGCCTGGCTGACTGCCGTGGTATTGATTTCCATCATCTGGCTGCTGGCGGTCTTGATGCCCTCGACAATTTTCAGCAGGGCTTCGCCGGAGCGCTGCGATAGTGCGCTTCCTTCGGAAATGCGTTTTTCAGAGAGTGTGATCGCCTTTACCGCCCTCTCCGTCTCTTCCTTGACACCTAAAATTATCTCGGATATTTCCCTGGTGTTGTTTCCGGTCCGTTTCGCCAGGTTTTTGATTTCTCCGGCCACCACCGAAAAGCTTTTGCCCCGTTCCCCTGCCTGTGCGGCAATTATCGATGCGTTTAGCGCCAGAAGGTTTGTCTGTTCGGCGACTTCGTCAATGACGGAGAGGATCGTGCCGATATTTGCCACCCTTTTGGACAGATTCTCGATGGCGTCAAAGGTGATGGCCGATGACGACCGGATCTCGTTGATCCCGGCTATCGTGGCATCGACCGACTTCCAGCCATCCTCGGCGTCTTTCCTGACCGTCTCGGCAATGCGGGAGGTATCGGCGGCCTGGAGTCCGATCTGATTGATGGCACAGTCCATCTCGCTGACAAGTGCCGCGGTTTTGGTGGTATCCGTCGCGAGGATGGCACTGTTTTCCTCGATCTGGCATACGGCCGATGCCATTTCAATTATCGAGGAGCTGACGTCTTCAACGGAAAGTACGAGGGATTCGAGATGCCGTGTTGTTGATTCCAGACTCTGCGACATGCCGGTCATGGAGGAGGTATTGCTTGACGACAGGCTGGAGAGGGTGACTACGGACCCGGAGATATCGGTGATTGAACGGTTGATTTCCCGTATTGCCGTGGAAGTCCGCTTGAGACCTTGGGATTGTATGGCGGCCGAGGACACACCTTTTTCGGAAAGCTGGCTGATGGTTCCGGAGATGTTTCTGAGTTCGTGAAGGGATGAATGGACCTTGGTAATCGCTCCGCCCAACCGCTCCATCATGGAGTTGAAGTTTTCTGCAACAAGCGACATCTCCGATTCACCCATGAAGCTGACCCGTTCCGTCAACTCGCCGTCGGCTGCCTTGTTCATTGCCCCGGATATCTGCCTGATGCGGGTAACCAGTTTGCGGGCAATGAGAATCCAGATGACCGAAACCATGAAGAGTATGTTAAACGCGAAGAGAAGCGCTTGAACAGCTCGATTGGGGTTGTCCGGCCACAGCGTAGCGAGGATTCCGGTGAGAGAAAGGATAATTCCAAGCGCAAGGAACGTTCGGATAAGGTTTGTGCCGGTTTTCAGTTTCTTCACGTGGTCTTCCCTTATTCCTTGGTGTACATGACCGCCACCGCCCGTGCGCTGCCGTCGCCGACAGCCACCCAGCCGTGCGGTTGACTGGAATCGTAATAGATGCTGTCTCCGGTCCGCATGCGAAGCACTTCATTGTTATAGTGAAAATCCAGCTCACCGCCAATGATGTAGATAAATTCTTCATCACCTTCATGCTTGAAGAACAGGGAATCCTCCCAAGCCTTGTTTTCAAACTCAACCAGAAACGGCTCCATATGTTTGTGTCTGAGGCCCTGGGCCAGCGAGTGATATGCGTAAGGCCGTGCCGCCTCATTGGCTGTCGGCCGCGGGATCTTTTCATCCTCACGGACATCCTCGCGCCTGGTCAACACATACTTCTGGCGATTGCCGGCGTCTTCGAAGAAAAAATGGATATCGACTTTCAGTCCCTTGGCAATTTTGAGCAGGGTGGCCAGGGGGGGGATGACCTGCTGGTTTTCGATCTGGGACAACAGTGGTTTGGAAAGCGTCGTCATCTCGGATAATTCCTGAAGAGTCAGGCGTTTCTGCTGCCGTAGTCCCCTTATCTTCTCGCCGATTCGGAATTCTTTGATTTGCGCTTTGATGTCGGTCATCATGTTCCCCTCGCCCCCTGTTTGATAGAACGGGTACTTTTACACAAACGGCCCGGTGTTTCAATAACATAATTATGCTGGATAGAACGCAAGCGTTTCCAAGGCGCATCATACCTGAATTCCGTTGACACACCGGGATATTTTGACTACTGTTTCGGGAGGTTATCTCAATTTGCGCTATCGCAGGGGTTGCTCGTATGAATCATCTGGCACGCAGTTTTTCTTTGCTCGTTGCGGTCCTGTTATCTGCTGCTGTTTTGGGCGGATGCAGCGGGAAAAGTGAAGCACCGATTTTTCTTGAATCGAATCGCAAGGGGGGGGAGGCGGAAGCTCCGGTCAAGGATGTGCCGACCGATATTCTCTCTACCCAGAAGGCTTTCAGCAACGTATCAAAAAAAGTGACTCCTTCCGTTGTCAATATCTCGACCGTGAGCCGCAAAAAAGTCATCCAGCCGTTTTTTGAAGCCAATCCCTTTTTTGAAGATTTTTTCGGCGCTCCGCAGACCCGCCGGGACAAGAGCCTTGGCTCGGGTTTTATAATCAGCAGGGATGGGTATATCGTAACCAATAACCATGTCGTGCGCGATGCTGAGAGCATTCAGGTCAAGCTCTCCAACGACAAGGTGTTTGATGCCAAAGTAGTCGGCGGCGACCAGAAAACCGATATCGCGGTGATCAAGATCAATGCGGCCGACCTTCCGGTTGCGGTGTTGGGTGATTCCGAC